>JBILJP010000285.1:0-7004 GCA_044377135.1 Fluviicola sp. | reverse complement strand
TGATTTGGGTAGCGCAGAAAGTGAATCGTGTTCGCGAAGAAATGCGCAAGTATGTGATCGGTCAGAGTGAAATGATTGAATTGATGCTAGCCGGAATCTTTGCCAACGGACATTTATTGTTGGAAGGTGTTCCGGGAGTAGCAAAAACGCTTTCGGCAAAAGCTCTGTCAAAAGTGTTGGATGTGGAGTTTTCACGTATTCAGTTTACACCCGATTTGATGCCTTCTGATGTGATTGGTACTTCGGTGTTCAACATGAAAGATACAACCTTCAATTTCAAAAAAGGACCGATTTTCTCGAATATTGTATTGATTGATGAGATTAACCGTGCTCCTGCCAAGACACAAGCGGCTTTGTTTGAGGTAATGGAAGAACGTCAGATTACCTATGATGGAAATCAATATAAAATGAGTTTTCCGTTCCTGGTAATTGCCACGCAAAACCCGGTTGAGCAAGAAGGAACTTACAACCTTCCGGAAGCACAATTAGACCGTTTCTTATTTAAGATCAAACTTGATTACCCAACCCTGGAAGAAGAAACATCGATCTTGTTGCGTTACAAAGACGATATCAAAACGCCTTCTTTGGATCAGATCACTCCTATTTTCAACGCAACCGAATTGCAGAAAGTGCAGAGTATCATAGAGAAAATCATCATTGAAGAACGATTGATCTCGTACATTGCACAGATCATCAACAAAACGCGTAATCACGGAAAAATCTACCTGGGCGGTTCACCACGTGCTTCGTTGTCGATTATGAAATCGGCCAAAGCATTTGCGGCCATTCGCGGAAGAGATTTCGTAACGCCGGATGACATCCAATTTGTTGCCATTCACGTATTGAATCACCGTATGATTTTAACACCGGAAGCCGAAATGGAAGGTTCACCGATTGAAGACATCATTCGTGAAATCGTTCAATCTATCGAAGTTCCGCGTTAATTATGTTCGGTACCTTACATCTCACACGGTTCTTTTTCCTCATCCAAGCGGTGGTGGTTTGCATCATTGGTGCAGCCTTTCTATTCCCATGGTTGATGATTGTTGGAAAAACCCTGTTGATTGTTTCTGTTTTGGCAACAATTGTAGATGTAATGCTCATTTATTTACCGAAAGAACCGATTACGGTGCAACGTCGTTTTCAGGAACGCATGAACCTGGGCGACAGCAATGCTGTTGAAGTGATTGTGATCAACCAAACGTTGCAACCCTTGAATGCTTCCATTTACGAAGGATATCCGGTGCAAATGCAACAGCGTTCCAAGGCATGGATCGCGTTGTTACTTCCACGCAAACGGAAGTCTTTTCACTACGAGTTCACACCGAAAGAGCGGGGCCAATACCAATTCAATGATGTAGTTGTCTTTGTACGTTCACCGTTTTTCTTAGGTCAGCGTCGCATTACCATTTCATTGGAACAGCAAGTGGAAGTTTATCCTTCGATCTTGCAGATGAAGCAATACGAGTTGAAAGTATTCCACCAGCAAACACAATCGCAGGGAATCAAAAAAGTGCGTAGAATTGGTAACACCAGCGAGTTTGAACAAATCAAAAACTACGTTCAGGGCGATGACGTTCGTACCATTAACTGGAAAGCTACGAGTCGTAAGAACGAATTGATGGTGAACCAATACCAGGAAGAACGTTCGCAACCGGTGTATTGTGTGATTGATAAAAGTCGCCCGATGCAATTGGCTTTCGACGATATGTCGATGTTGGATTATGCCATCAACACCACACTGGTATTCTCAAACATTGCCTTGCGCAAAGGCGATCGTGCAGGATTGATTACGTTTTCCGACAAAATCGGGACCTTACTTCCTGCAGACAAATCGACCGGACAATTACGCCGCATTTTGGAAAACCTCTACAATCAACGCACCTTGTTTAAAGAAGGAAACTTTGAGTTGTTGTACCAAACGGTGCGCAAGCAAGTCAAAACACGCTCGCTGCTAATGTTGTTTACCAATTTCGAAAGTGAATTTGCGATGCGCCGTGCCTTGCCGATGTTGCAAAAGCTCAACAAACGCCATGTATTGGTGGTGATTTTCTTCCAAAACAACGAATTGGAAGAATGGGCCCAACAGCCGGTTTCCACCATGAAAGACCTCATCCAGGCCACCGTTGCCGAAAAAATGAGCACCGTAAAATGGTCCATCGCCCGTGAATTGCGCCAACACGGTATTCAAACCATCCTTTCCCGACCGGAAGATTTATCGATCAACTCGATCAATAAGTACTTGGAATTGAAAGCGAAGGGAGGGATTTAAAAATCTTCGAGCTCCTCATTCGTTTGATAAAACGAAACGAGCTTTTAAATAGTTGAAGTTATTTTCTTATCCTTTCTAACTATATTTTCCAAAATAATGCATGCTGCTATCACAATGAAACAACTTTACGCTTCCATCCTTCGCTTTCGGGTTACATTTCTTCTGACTTTGTGTTTGAGTTTTAGTAGCAATGCGCAGTATTATACGATTCCGGACGCTAATTTTGCAGCGTTTCTGAACACGAATTATCCTGGTATCATGAATGGAAACCAGTTGGATACAACGGCAAATGTTTCATCGATTACGAGTTTGCAATTAGATAACCTCAATATTTCGAATTTGGATGGCGTCGTTTATTTTGACAATCTGCTGTACCTGTTCTGCTCTAATAATCAATTGACTAATCTTCCAGATTTGCCTACAGGATTGGTAACACTTCGTTGCCATAATAATTCATTAACCTACTTACAGCAATTGCCTCAGGGTCTTGGGTATCTAGACGTCATGGACAACCAGATAGAATCATTACCAATACTTCCTTCCACTCTTGAAAACCTGGATTGTCGTTATAATCCAATTTCTGTTTTACCTGACCTGCCGCAAAGTTTACTATTTCTTGATGCCACCAACTGCGAGCTAAGCGTTCTACCACAATTACCAACGGGACTTATTCGGATTAGCGTTGACTATAACCATTTATTGGCCATCCCAGAGCTACCTCAAACGCTGGAGGCTCTCACCTGTGATTCAAACCTGCTTACAGTATTGCCTGAACTTCCGGGCTCCCTGACATGGCTCACTTGCAGTCTGAATCAACTAACAGGGTTACCCGCATTACCCGAAACATTAGGTACTTTGTGGTGTCATGATAACCAAATAACGGCATTACCCAATTGGCCTTCAGCTAGAAGCTCCTTTGATCTTAACAACAACCAAATACACTGTTTTGATAGCTTACCTGAGTATTCCGGAATTTTTCAGACCTGTAGTATAGATGGAAATCCTCTCACCTGTTTGCCAAACTTTACACTTTACACAACAAGTTTAGGCGTTCCACTTTGTCTGGAAAACGATCCTCTTAATAATCCAGGAGAGTGTGCTCCCGCAACAGGTATAGCGGGAACTGTATATATAGATGATAATACCAACTGCAATTCTGATCCGAGCGAATTGGGCTATCCGAATGCCAAGGTATTATTACATGATGACTCTGGAAATTTTCTTGCCCTTACGTATACAAATCCAATAGGTGCTTATTACTTTCCTTATTATGATGATGATTATGTTGTAACATTAGACACTACCGAGCAAGTCTACACATCAAGCTGTGTTAACAGCACAACAATTACTGCAGGAAGCGATCTTACGGACAGCGTGTTTTTTTTCATTGATTGCAATTCGGTATCGGATCTTGCTGTAATGACATCATTTGTGGGCGGTAACGTTTTTCCGGGACAGGCGCACTCTCTTTACATTAGTGCCGGAAACTTATTTCATTTCTCGGACTGCTCAATGGATTCTATAAGTGGAACATTCACGATGACTGTTGAAGGTCCGATCACTTATTATGATGCTTTTAGTTACATTCCTACTCAAGTTAACGGTAATACACTCATCTACGAGATTGACAATGTTTCTGAAATGAGCATCTATACAACATTTATAGCAGGATTCATTGCAGATACAACTGTTCAGATAGGAGATACAATATGCGTTACAGCAACTATTTCAATACTGTCACAGGATCCTGACACACTTAATAATACATTCTCTTTCTGTTATGAAGTCGGAAATTCTTATGACCCAAATTATAAAGCGGTTTCATCTGAGTTTGTTGAACCTGGATACGATGACTTCCTGACATATACCATTCATTTTCAAAATACAGGAACGGCCCCGGCTATTGACATTCGTCTGGAAGACACACTTTCTAATTATCTCGATTTTCCTTCATTTGAGTTATTAAGCAGTAGTCATCCGGTGACAACAACTTTGTCGGGCAACAGACTTTCATTCCTTTTTGAAAATATTAATCTTGCTGATAGCACCAGCAACGAACCTGGATCACACGGATTTGTCCAATACCGGATCAAACCCATTTCAGGGTTACCTGTAGGAAGCATCATTCCGAATACGGCTTCCATCTATTTTGATTACAACGCACCAATTGTGACTAATACGGCAACTACAACCTATTCCGCTTTATCTGTCAATCAAGTTGAAGCCAACGGACCAATCATTTATCCAAATCCGAGCTCAGGATTGTATCATGTAAAATTCAACGAATCAATTGAGGAAATCAATGTTTTTAATCTGTCCGGCGAACACATTTTACAGCAGCAGAATCTTCAAAATAATGCTGTAATTGACCTTGGTAATCAACCAGCAGGAGTTTATCTGTTAAAGATGAATCAAGAAGATCAGACACATTACATCCGCCTTGTGAAACTTTAACATCTAAAAGTCCTTTTCCAGTTTCTTGTTAAGTAGGCTGTGCAGGAAATTTTGTGTAATTTTGCACATCCAAAAGCAATAGTATATGTCAGTTACAGCAACAGCTCCTGGAATTCAGGAAACGCTCAAAACCCTCGGAATAGAAGCTATTAACCGCGGGGCATCAACAGGAGGTCATTGGTTCAATACCCGTGGTCCGCAAATCGATTCGATTTCTCCGGTCGACGGTCAGTTAATCGCCTCTGTGCATGCAGCAACTGAAGCCGAATACGAAGCCATTATCATGAAAGCACAAGAGGCATTCAAGGTGTGGCGTACGATTCCTGCACCGAAACGTGGAGAAGTAGTTCGTCAGCTGGCTGAAAAAATACGTGAATACAAACAACCGCTTGGTGAATTGGTTTCTTTCGAAATGGGAAAATCATTGCAAGAAGGGTTGGGTGAGGTACAGGAAATGATCGACATTTGCGACTTCGCTGTTGGTCTTTCGCGTCAATTGTATGGTTTAACCATGCACTCTGAGCGTCCGAGCCACCGTATGTACGAGCAATACCACCCGATTGGAATTGTGGGAATTATCTCTGCATTCAACTTCCCGGTTGCCGTATGGAACTGGAACACGGCTCTTGCTTGGGTTTGTGGTGATGTGTGCGTTTGGAAACCATCTGAAAAAACACCTTTGACAGCTATTGCTTGTCAGAAAATTGCGCAAGAAGTATTTGCAGCGAATGATGTACCTGAAGGAGTTTCTTGTTTGTTGATCGGTGATGCCGAAATCGGAAAATTGATGTCGAATGACGTTCGTGTTCCGTTGGTATCAGCTACCGGTTCAACACGCATGGGGAAAGCCGTTTCACAAGCAGTTGGTGCCCGTTTGGGTAAATCATTGTTGGAATTGGGTGGAAACAACGCCATCATTATTGCTCCATCTGCCGATTTGAAAATGGTAGTACCTGGTGCGGTTTTCGGTGCGGTTGGAACAGCTGGTCAACGTTGTACTTCCACTCGTCGTTTGATCATTCACGAAGAAGTATACGATAAAGTACGTGATGCCATTGTAAAAGCATACGGACAATTGAAAATAGGAAACCCATTGGATCAAAACAATCACGTTGGTCCTTTGATCGATAAAGATGCTGTAACGGCTTACGAAAACGCATTGAAGCAAGTTGTTGCCGAAGGTGGAAAAGTGATCGTAGAAGGTGGCGTATTGAGCGGTGAAGGATATGAATCGGGTTGTTATGTAAAACCGGCCATTGCGGAAGCAGAAAATCACTTCCAAATTGTTCAACACGAAACATTCGCACCGGTATTGTACCTGATGAAATATTCAGGTGGCGTAGAGAATGCAATTGCGTTGCAAAACGGTGTTCCGCAAGGATTATCCTCTGCTATCATGACCAATAACTTACGCGAAGCAGAAGCTTTCTTAGCTGCAACCGGTTCAGATTGTGGAATTGCCAACGTTAACATCGGTACTTCAGGTGCTGAAATCGGTGGTGCATTCGGTGGCGAAAAAGAAACAGGTGGTGGTCGAGAATCTGGTTCTGATGCCTGGAAAGTGTACATGCGTCGTCAAACAAATACCATCAATTATTCCGATTCATTACCATTGGCACAAGGAATTAAATTTGATTTGTAAAAAATATCTTTTTAACGTTAAAAAGGCTGCCTTCGGGTGGCCTTTTATCGTTTTAGGTCGATAACGTTCTTTTTTAGGTTATCAAGGTTTGTTGAAACTAAATTTGATTTTTAACGTCTAATATGTAACTTTATACTGTAAACGAACATGTTATGCGATTACTACTGCTATTTTTTACATTCATTTCATTGTCTGCCATTGCGCAGCAGAATCCGACTTCCAGAATGGAACAATCCGCCGGGATCAATTACTTTTCCCGATTAGGCGTTGATTACGAAATCAAAAACAACCCATCTCCCGATCCGGATGTGATCGCTATAATTCCATTTGAAACCTATAACCGTCAGCGCAGTGCTACGGAAGATTTGGAATTCGAAGATCCGGCAACACATTACATCATTATCCTCTATTCAGAGGAGAAATGTAGATTAAACAAACAACAATAGACGTTATGAGAATCCTACTACTTTTCTTTGTTTCGGTGTCGTTTGGTGTGTTTGCCCAAACGTATACCCATCCTACCACAGGTATTAACAGTACCTATGCAGGAGCATGTATGGTAAACACCTGTTCAGGAACATATTATGATAACGGTGGTGCCGGAGGTAATTACGCCGCAAACATCAACGCCATTTA
>JBILJP010000284.1:0-7019 GCA_044377135.1 Fluviicola sp. | reverse complement strand
AACAGCAGGAAAACAAGAGTATTTTGGGAATTGTATTGCTAGTGGGTGCTTTGGGAGCAATGGCTCTTACCAACAATAGTTACGCACTTCATTTTGTCGGACCGGGTGAAACCACTGAAAAAACACCGTGGTTATTGGTTGAGCGCATGGATTTGTACTTAATGCTCGCTGCCGATGTTCTCTTGGTATTTGTTGTGCTTTACTTACGTGGATTGTTTTCAACGTTCTTGCACATGGTATCTCCGAAACGCGAGAAAGTGAAACCGGAACGTGTTAAGAAAATCACCAAAGTATTAACAGATACCGTTGCCATTGAAGACGAAGCAAGTATTTTGATGGACCACGAATACGACGGAATTCAGGAGTTGGATAACAACTTACCACCTTGGTGGGTTTGGGGATTCTATGCAACCATTGTGTTTGCGATTGTTTACCTCTTCAGCTTCCACTTCTTCAAAACCGGTGATTTACAAGAAGTAGAATACAAAAAAGAAATGGCCAAAGCTGAAAAAGAAGTAAATGCTTACCTTGATAAGATGGCTATGAATGTGGATGAAAACACAGCAACATTGCTTACTGATGATGCTGCCATCCAAAGTGGAAAATCCATCTTCACTGAAAACTGTGTCACGTGCCACAAACAAAACGGTCAGGGTGATATTGGTCCAAACTTAACGGATAAGTTCTGGATTTACGGTAACGACATCAAACAAGTGTTCGGAACTATTAAAAACGGTACCGCTAAAGGAATGCCCGATCATGCTTCAAAACTCAATCCGGTTCAAATTCAGCAAGTGGCTTCGTTTGTATTGCAATTACCTTATACAGCAGGTCGTGCACCAGACGGAACGGAAGTGAAATAGTGCCTTACCTACTACTACTTGTATGGCAAGTAAAACGCAATTACAAGATAAAACATCATGGCCGACGATTTTAGAGATCATATCGCAACAGTAAATGAAAAAGGCAAACGCGTTTGGATTTACCCTAAAAAGCAAAAGGGTAAATTCTTTCGCCGCCGCCAATGGGTAAGTTACCTGCTACTACTTTTTTTACTGGTAGCACCACACATTCGCTTTAAAGGCGAACCGTTGATTTTGCTCAACGTTATCGAGCGCAAATTTGTATTATTCGGATCGGTTTTCTGGCCACAAGACTTGTACATTTTTGCCATCATGATGGTAGCCGGAGTAGTAGGTGTGGTGCTTTTTACGGTCATCTACGGTCGATTGTTTTGTGGTTGGGTTTGTCCGCAAACCATCTTTCTTGAATTTGTTTTTCGCCGCATCGATTATTGGATAGATGGTGATTGGAACGAACAAAAATGGCTTGCCAAACAACCAATGCGCGGAGTGAAGTTGCGGAAGCGCATTTTGAAAAACGTAATCTACTGGGCCATTTCATTCATCATTGCCAACACCTTTTTGGCCTACATCATTGGGGCAGATGCGCTCTTCGGTATTCAAACCGATCCGATGTACATGCACATTGGCGGACTCACTGCCATTGTGATTTTCACTTCCTTATTCTACTTCGTATTTGCTTATTTGCGTGAACAGGTTTGTACCACGATTTGTCCGTATGGACGATTACAAGGTGTTTTGCTCGATCCTAATTCAATGGTGGTAGCTTATGATCATGTGCGTGGTGAAGGTCGTGCAAAATTCAAAAAAGGCGAAGATCGAAAAACCGTAGGCAAAGGCGATTGTATTGATTGCCATCAGTGCGTAAATGTCTGCCCGACCGGTATTGACATCCGCAACGGAACACAATTGGAATGCATCAACTGTACCGTTTGTATCGATGCCTGCGACCAAATGATGGATGGTGTTCACATGGAAAAAGGCTTGATTCGGTTTGTTTCCGAAAACGGAATTAAAAACAGAACCGGTTTCCAATGGACCCGAAAAGTTATTTCTTATACCATCGTATTAAGTGTATTGATTGGGCTATTGGTGGTGTTATTGGTGACACGAAGAGATTTTTCTACCACCATCTTGCGTCAGCGCGGATCGATGTACCAAATTACACAAGATGAAAAAATCAGTAATACGTTCGAGATCGATCTTTCCAATAAAACCAAAAACGACTTCAAGATCCAATTAGAATCGGAGTATCCGAATGCTGAGATCAGATTGGCCGTTCCGCATTTTGTGTTGAAAAAAGAACAACACCTCAAAGAACGATTCCTGATTGTAATGCCTTACAGCAATTTGGAAAAAGGAGAACGCGATTTTTACATCATTGTGAAAGGAAACGACAAAGAAATAGACCGGGTTAAAGTGAAATTTATCGGTCCGAATTATTAACCAAACACACAACGAATATGAGCTGGGGAAGAGGAATAACAATTGGTTTAATCACCTTCATGGGGTTCATCACCTTTTTGGTAGTGAGCTTGATGCGTCACAAAGTAGATTTGGTTTCAGAAGATTATTACCAGCAGGAATTGGATTACAACAATCATTTTGATGCAGCTACTGTCTATTCTAAAACCGGTGAAAAAATTACGGTAGAATTGACAGAAAGCACCTTAAAAATCAATATTCCGGCAACAATGGCAAACGATTCGATCGGGTTGCAACTGAAGCGCCCTGACAACGAATTGCAAGATTTGAATCTTCGTGTGAAAGCACAACCTGTGATTGCAATACCGTTTAATCGACTCAAAAAAGGACGATACGACATTACACTAACAGGCAAATTCAATCATCAAAATTACCTTTTCCAGGAAAGTGTTTTTATTCCATAAGTCATGTTACTGATCGTTGCATTTTTATTGGGTCTTGCGTCAACCTTCCATTGCATTGGGATGTGCGGACCGATATCGCTTGCACTTCCGCTCAACAGAACTTCGGGTCTCACCGTGTTAGTCGGACTGATTCAATACCATCTTGGGCGAATAGCCACCTATTCCCTCTTGGGGTTACTCATAGGCAGTATAGGTATGAGCTTGAGTTTGTTTCACATCTTGCAATGGCTGAGCATCATTATGGGATTGGTGATGATCCTCTTTGCCTGGAAACGTCACTGGATTCATAAAATGGAATTCCGGCAAAACACCATGATGCAATTCCTGGTAGGAAGCATGGGAAGATTACTTGCTTCAGGTTCGCCCGGTAAACTAATTGCTTTGGGCGCTTTAAACGGACTACTTCCCTGCGGAATGGTTTTCGTTGCCTTGGGGAATTCGTTGTTATCAGGCAGTTTGATCGGCTCAATGGCCGGTATGGCTGCTTTCGGACTGGGTACTTTTCCGGCAATGGTTGCAGTAGGTTATTTTGCACGACAAGTCAACCAAACAACCCGTCAGCGCATTAACCGGGTTTTCCCTGCATTATTGACAATTGTAGGCCTCATGCTAATCGTTCGTGGTGCCAATTTGGGCATTCCTTATATCAGTCCGAAAATGACAGAATTAGCCCAAAAAGAGCAACCTAATAATCCGCAACAAGTGGTAATTGAATGTCATTCCAAAAAATAGGCCTTTTTAGTCGGTAATAATCAAGCGTAATTGTTGTAATCCAGTGCTATTATTAATCACAACGAAATAACTTCCTGCAGTAACAATAGGCAACACAAGGCTTTTTTCCAGTGGATTTTTAAGTAAAAAAACACGTTTGCCTGTTGCATCAAGAACTTCAACTTGTGATACAATACCTGGGTTTTGCAAATACAATAGCGGGTTACCGTTTACAGGGTTACATTTCAAAGAACCATTTTCAACCGTTGTTGCCTGACTCAATCCTACTGTAGCAATCGTAATCTTTTTTGAAATACTATCAATACAGCCATTCTGAAAAGCAAACTGAGTGACCCAATATTCGCCATTGCTTGCATACGTATGAGACGGGTTCGTTTCAACTGAAGAATTTCCATCTCCGAAATTCCATTCTACACTTGTAGCATTCACTGCACCATTTGAAAAAGTAACATCACCGCCAGTAATATTGGTAGAAAAATCGGCACTTAGATTGAATGTATTCAAACGCCAGTCATTCAAATGATTGAAAACAACTGTATCTACAATGTTAAAAAAAATGGCAGCCGTATCCGGTACTACGTTACTATAATAGGTCGTTTGCGAAACTTGTTCTCTGAAAATACCCGCATAAAAAGTAGATGCAACTAAAAACGACCCATTTAAATTAGGGTGGATATCATTATAACTTCCGTGTAGCAATAAGTTTTGATGCATTTCATAGTACGCTCTGGCACATTGACCTGCCGGCAAAAATGGAATTCCCATTGAATCTGACAGTTGGGTTATGGAATCGCGAATTCTGTCTTGTACTGAAAAATAAACGTTATACTCATTTTCAGAAGGCACGCCGTATGGAATTTCATAAATAAAAACCTTTGCACAAGGACTATACGTATAAATAGAATCGAGTAATATTCTTCCCCGATAAATAGTCGTGTCAACTGGCCAGGAAGCTCCCGCCGACTCACCAGACCCGGGTTGTAAAACAACTACATCCCACGCTTCTCTGAAAAGAGCATAAACATTCGGATCTACATAATGATTTACAAAACCGGTTCCACCGGGAGCGTACATTGAAACACTTACATTTTTTCCGTTGTTTAACGCAATAGACCGAAATAACTGAGGCATTTCATTAAAATAGGTTATGCTATTCCCTACAAATAATACCCTGGTAGAGTCTTCAGACCATGCATTAGTAGAAATACCAAAAAAAAGAAGAAAAGCAATCGTTGAAAAAAAGGAAATAAATCGATTCATGAAGAAATAAAGCTAATGTTAACGTAGAAACGTTGTTTTTAGCAATCGTTGCCTCATTTTTGTTGAAAGTCTAACATTTTTTATTCTCTATTTTAATTTCAGAAGATTAGAACGGAACAAAACAGGCTCAGAATGTATTCCGAGCCTGCACAACAATTGAATAAAAAAATCAGGATCTTAAATTCAAGATTATAATTTTGAAAACGTCAATGTTCTAGTTGAATTTCCGCCTGAAACGGTGAAAAAATAATTACCGCTTTGCATGGATTCTGGCAACAAAATGGTTGATGTATTGTTGGTGATGAATCCCGAATCAACGGTTTTACCTTCGCTGTCGACAATTGAATAACTGATCGGATTGTCGGCTGTTGGTTCGTTTACGTAGACGTTCAAATAATCATCAGCTGGCACCGGATACAACTGTACTTCGGTGATTTGACCTTTATCGGCAATGCCCAAACCTGTTCCGAAACTGATGGTTGCACAATAGGAATTAGCTTCGCAGGCTCCCGGATCGTTTTGATCGCCGTATTCTACACAGTAGGTAAACGATTCATTTCCGGATGGCGCGTAAGTATGTGTAAAGGTGTGCGCATTTCCCGGTTGTGCGTCGATCAACGAAAAGTTGAACGGATCGGCAATGTAAGCCCATAAATCATAGACAAACGCCAGGTATGGTATTCCTGCTCCAGATCCGCTTGCAGCTACGGTTAAGGTATTTCCGTTCAGCGACGGATTTACGGTCATCGGGCACAAATTCGGAACATTCGCCAGCGTGTACGAATGACACACTTGTTGGTAACAACCGTTTGCATCCAGGTAATCAATACAAATCTGGTAGGTTCCGTAATTGGCGTACGAGTGTGAATACTGGTCGGTGAATCCCAATGAAGGATTACTTCCATCGCCCCAATCAACGGCAATCGAATACACACTCGATACACCTGAAATGGTCACATTCACTCCATACGAACCAAGACTGGCTGCTTGCGTTGAAAAATCAATGTTGCACTGTGCATTCACTGCAGCATTCATTCCTAAACCTAAAAGGATAAATAACACTTTTTTCATGTTTTTGTTTTTAATGAATAATTAGATAAATTGTGTTTGAAGCCGGACAATCCGAACTACCTGACAAAGGAATACATGACCGGTGTACAAACCCAGAAAAACACCTATACACGATCTATACAATTTAAAATAATCACTGAAAATCAATAGGTTGCAACTTGATAAATCATAATACATGAGTCTTAATACGGTGCGAAATCAGGATCTTTTCTGATGTCATTTTTCTGCAAGTGGGAAATACCGATTTTGGAGGAGGAAACGGTTGAAGGAAGTCATTCCGGATAATGAATAACGTGGTTGTTTCCTTTGATTAGGGGTTAAATAAACGATTAAACTGAGACGAATAACTACTACTTCGCCCTTCGAGTGCCTCTTCCTAAAATAACTATACAGGTTTATGATTAAATCCCATTCAGGAACTCGAACAAATCATCGTGTTTATCGAGACCAAGTTTTTTACGCAGACGGTAACGGGCAACATCTACACTCGATGCCTCAATACTGAGCAAATCGGAAATTTCTTTGGATGCCAAGCCGGTTTTGATCATGGTTGAAAGGCGCACTTCGTAATCTGACAAGGCAGGAAATTGCGTTTTGAGTCGGCGCTGGTAGCTCGATTCGAGTAACTGGATTTCGTTGTTGAAGTATTCCAGTTCCTTCTCGCCTTCAATCAAACCGCTGAGTTGTTTGTAAATAGTGCGATTGCGCTGAATGACTTCTTCTTGCGCAATGCCTTTCAGCAAATCGTTGCCTTTCGTAATCCGGTAAGCCAAATCGAGCATTTTTGAATTCTTCAGCAAGAGATCTTTCTCAAGCAATTGTTTGTTGATTTGCTCATTTTCCAATTCCAGCTTCAGGTTTTGTTCGTTGAGCAATTGCAATGCGTATTTCTCCTGCATCAACTCATTCTTGATTTTGAGTCGTTTCATGCGATTGAAATAATAAAGTGCGAAAAACACCAAGGCAAGTAATGCGATGGAAGTAATGGAAATCAATCGAATTCGTGCATTTTCGGCATCTTTTTCTTTCAGTTGTAATTGCTGCGTGGTGAGGAGTTTTTCTTTTTCAGCAAGCGTAAGGCTTTTGATCAGTTCGGCATTTTCCAATTTATCTAAGTTGGCCTTGTTCACAATGGAATCATTGAGTTGATGGAACTGATCGGCATAAAAAAGCGCTTGTTGGTAATCACCCAATTTGCCTAGTA
>JBILJP010000283.1:0-7033 GCA_044377135.1 Fluviicola sp. | reverse complement strand
AGAATCGGCTGCCATCTTTAGTTTTCTGGCCACTGGAAGCATGTTGGCACTGATTCTGCAAATCTACCAACTGCCGGGCATAGAGAATTATTTTTTCTCTTACTGGTGTGTACTTTGTTTACCGGTGGTATATTTATTGAAATCGCACAGCGCCGTGTTTTGCGCCATGATTCTCATGCTACTGAATCTCACCAGCAATCCGATGGACCAAAGTGCGTTGTACAAAATTCCGTGGTTTGGAAGTTTGATCATGTTTTCTACGCTGATTCCTTATTTCAAGCGCTTGTTTACGCTACGTCAGCCTGAAACATTGTATATGTTGCACCAACTATTTGTGCCGCTGCTTATTTGTTTCAGCGCCGTTGTAAGTGTAAGCGGATCAGAATCGTCTGTATGGCTCATTTTGTTTTTAATCCTTGCCAATTTCCATCTGTTCGGATCAAGTATCTTTCTTCGTACAAAAGACAGAACTCCAACCATCATGGCGATTTTAGGATACGTTGGTGTCAGCTTGAGTTTAACCTATCTTTTGTTCAAAGAAAACTGGAGATTCGAAACCATTTTTCAAGTGGAAACCCACGATTACCGGCTTATTTTCATTCCTATCTTATTTGGTTTAGGCATCTTTCAGTTAGTGCGTTATTTTTCCAAAGAGAAAATTTCCACGCAAAACCTTTACAAGTTGGTCATTTTGTTGCCAATTCCGTTTCTAGTGATGAACTATTCAGGCATAAATGTGCTTCCGGCTTATCAAATCACCCTCTTGATTGTTGCTGGTGTGGCGGTTCATTTTGCCCAAAACAACAAAGATCAATGGCAAATTTATCCCGCATTAGGATTGATCACCGTGATCATTTTAAGTCTGCCATTCACTGTGGGGAGTTCATTGAACTATTTTATGTTCAGTCTTATACCAAGTATCTATTATTTGATACCAATCTCGTTGGTTGAAGAAAAAAATAAAAACACCCTAGCCGCCGATCACATTATCATTCTTTGTTTTCAGTTTTTACTATTGCTCATTGCCAGCTTTGAAGGATTTTGGATAGCTGTAAAAACACTTCATCAACCACTATCCACTTTTCAATTGGGTCTAATCACGCTCATTTGTGTGGGCATCATTCTCAACGTTATAAAAGTGCGCAAACAACTGATGAATCACGTAAACGGAATGTTTGCACTCTTTAGTTTGTTGGTTCCTGTCTTGATCTGGATCGGATGTATGTCATCCGTCGGAATTGAACACCTCTACTCTATTCTCTTATTAATCATTGGCATCGTCATCCTCATATTTAGCGCTAAAAAATCAAACTTAACGGTAGCGAATCTTGCACTCGGTCTGATCGGACTAGTGATGGTTTGCCGCTTCTTCGACCTCAAAATGTCGCTTACCGTAAAAGGAATTTTATTTATTCTGATCGGAAGCAGTTTCTTTTTTGCCAATTACCTTATTCTAAAAAGCAGAAAGCATGAAAACAAGAACTAAACTTCTCATTGCATTGATTTTCATATCAATCATTCAGTTGACTTTTCCGCTTTTTTTTATTGCTGCAAAAGAACGAGTGATCGAAACAGGAAAAGAATACCTTTTCCGCATTCAACCTGTTGATCCGTATGATTTTTTCCAAGGAAGGTATGTGAGTCTGAATGTTGCTTCATTAACCTACACCACAGATAATCCTGACGAATTTAAGCGGTATGACATTGTTTATGCCGAGTTTGAACAAGACAGTCTTGGGGCCAAAATCACACACCTGTCGCAATCTAAAACAGAACATTCGTTGAAGTTGAAATTATACGCCAAACCCAACAAGAAAATGAGAATCAGACTTCCGTTCAGACGATTTTTCATGGAAGAATACAAGGCGCAATCGGTTGAAAATAAACTTTCCCGAAATTCATCCGCTAAAAATTACGTCCATGTCAAAATCTTAGATGGTGATTTTGTAATGACGGATATCAGCTCAAACGGGAAATCATTGATTACAGGAAAACCGGTAAAATCAACAGTTTCACTTCAATAAACGGGCGATTTCCTACTTTAAACGAGCAAGCTTCGTCGGATTTGACGTACTGGGTATTTTCCACCACGAATAAACGAATGACGAGCCGTGTAACATTTATAACGAATGTCCCACCACGGCGGGTCTTCACAAATTTGTAGGGAAACAACGTTTCCATCTATTCGTATTTAATTGAAGCTATACTTTTCATTCGTTTATGTTTCAGCCTCAGAATGATTCGTGGGAGACAATACTACCAGAATAATATAGTATTCATGAATGAAGGCAGTCCTTTTTTCGTGCAAAATCAAACTAAAACAGGTATATCGCTGGCAAATTGCATTATAATTCAAAAAAGAAACCGTTTAAGACCTGTAATCGGTAAAAAAACTCGAAATTTGTTCCTCAGTTAAAATTCGACATGTCCTTAAGAGATAAATACGAAGTAGTGATTGGACTAGAGGTCCATGCGCAACTATTAACCAAAACGAAAGCTTATTCTTCCGACATCAACGAGTACGGTTCGCATCCGAACACGAATGTAAGTGTGGTGACCTTGGGACATCCGGGCACATTACCGGTAATGAATAAAAAAACCATCGAATTTGCCGTGAAATTGGGATTGGCTTGCGGCGCTACCATTGCGAAAGAACAGCATTTTGCCCGTAAGAATTACTTCTATCCCGATCTTCCGAAAGGCTACCAAATTACACAAGATACCACGCCCATTTGTACAGGTGGTCAGTTGTTCATCAAAGATGAAAACGGTGTGGAAAAACGCATCGGACTTACGCGTATTCACATGGAGGAAGATGCCGGAAAGTCCATTCACGATGTGGATGTATACGATACTTTGGTCGATTTAAATCGTGCCGGAACGCCATTGTTGGAAATCGTGTCTGAACCGGATTTACGTTCAAGTACCGAAGCTTACAATTACGTAACAGAAGTGCGTCGTTTGGTGCGCTACCTGGATATTTGCGACGGAAACATGGAAGAAGGTTCCCTGCGTTGCGATGCCAACGTTTCGGTTCGTATTAAAGGTGCCGCCGAATTCGGAACCAAAGTTGAGGTGAAAAACATGAACTCCATGCGCAATGTGCAACGCGCCATCGATTTTGAGGTGGAACGCCAAATTGCAGCGTTAGAAGCAGGTGAACCATTAACCCAAGAAACCAGAAGTTTCGACGCCTTGAAAGGCATTACCATTTCCATGCGTTCGAAAGAAGCAGCCAACGATTACCGTTATTTTCCCGAACCGGATTTACAACCAATCGTTGTGGATGAAGTGTATGTAGCTCAGCAAAAAGCGTTGATGCCGGCCCTTCCGCGTGAGCTGTTTGAAAAATATACCACGCAGTTAAATTTATCGGAATACGATGCCGGAATTTTGACCGATTCAAAAGCCATTGCCTTGTTTTTTGAAGATGTCATCAAAACGACTACCAATTACAAATCGGCAGCCAACTGGGTAATGGGCGATGTGAAATCGTACCTCAACCAAAACGGTTTGGAAATGGAACAATTCCCGCTTAGCGCCACACAAATTGGTGCGTTGATCACCTTGATTGATAGCGGAAAAGTGTCGCATTCGGCCGCTTCGCAAAAACTATTCCCGGCGTTGATCGAACAACCCGAGGCAGATGTTTCACAATTGGCGGAATCGTTGAATTTGATTCAGGAATCGGATACCGATAGCTTAAAACAACTTATTTTAACAGTCTTTGAGCAACACCCAGATGAGTTCGCTCGTTTTAAAGGCGGTGAAAATCAATTGACAGGATTTTTTATGGGACAATTGATGAAAGCTTCGGGCGGAAAAGCCGATCCGAAAGTGGGAAATCAATTGTTGCGTGAACTTATAAAAGGATAATTCGCATGAAACACTTCGCTTTTTTGTTGCTATTGTTGGGTTTAACGGCCTGTGGATCTTCCGAAGACGGAGAAAACGCCGATGAACAATTGGTGAATAATTTTCACCTCGAAGGAACCATTACCGGAGCTCCATTGCAAAAAGTGAAGATAGAGGCCTCTTCGCCCAACGGAACAATTGCTGTAGCAGAAACCATGACCAACGCCGACGGAAAATACATTCTGGATGGAAATATCCCCGGATTAGGCGTTTATACCATGACTATCGGAAACGATCCGGCAAACGCCATTGTGTTGCCTCTTGATTTAAACGACAGAGCGGTGATTAGCGGTTCGTTGAAAGATTTTGCCATCGCTCCGAAAATGAGTGGTGCCAAATGGGCAAAACCACTTACACAGTACATGAAATTGTTCAAGGCTTTTTCTGAAGCGCAAATGGAACAGTTGCCAAAAATCACCGACGACGAAGCGCGTATTGCCAAGTACCTGGAATTGCGCAAACCATTGGATGCTTTTCTGAAAAAACAAGTGAAAGCAGATCCCGGAAATAGCGTCAATCTTATATTGGCAAGTTTACTGGTACCGACAGAAGAATTGGGCATCAAACACTGGGATCCGGAAAATCTGGAAGTACTTAAACTCATGGAAAGTGCTTATGCGGAACAACATGCAGAGTCGCCGTTTACAGCAACCTTGAGTCAGCAAGTCGCGCAAATTGAAGGTGCTTACAACAATTACGAACAGTTCAATTCCGGAACATTGGCAGCTCCTGAAATTGCGATGAAAAACCCTAGCGGTACCGAATTGCGTTTGTCTTCATTGAAAGGCAAAGTAGTCTTGATCGATTTTTGGGCTTCGTGGTGCGGACCGTGCCGAAAAGAAAACCCGAATGTGGTGAAGATGTACAAGAAATTCAAATCAAAAGGTTTTGAAATATTCTCTGTTTCGCTGGATGAAGATCCGAACGCGTGGAAAAAAGCCATCGCAGCTGATGGTTTGATCTGGCCGAATCATGTAAGTGATTTATTGGGCTGGCGCACGCCAATGACACAAGCCTACGGCTTTAACTCCATTCCGTACACCGTTTTATTGAACAAAGAAGGAAATATCGTAGGAGTAAATCTTCGCGGCGCGGAATTGGAACAAAAATTGGAAGAAGTTCTCAACTAAATAGTAGTAATATGAAATTGACAGTAGCTGTAATGGCTCTTTTTACCTGTTGGGGAGTTGTAGCTCAGAAACCCATTACGGTTGAAATATCGGGTAACGTTTTTAATACCAAAAAATCAGATTCGGTATTCATCGGTCAATCGCTTACGCAGGGTGGCTACAAGAATTTTTTCGGTACAAAAATCGACAAAAAGGGCAACTACGTTTTAAAAGGAACCTTACCTGCAAAAGATTATTATGTGTTCCGTGTGGGAAGTCAGCACATCAACATTATTTTGCGCGACAGTTCCAAATTGCGCATCAATGCCGACGGAAACAACCTTGGAGCGTTCAATAACATCGTAGGTTCCGACGAATCGGCTGCGTTGAATGAATTTGTTTCTCAAATGACGCTTTTCAATGCCAAACGCGATTCTGCTAACGCCTATTTGAAACGTTTCCCTGATCAACAAGCATCCATCAGTCAATCGTTTCAACAAGAATACATGGCTTTTACCTCATTCCGTCAACGGTTCATTGCTCAAAATCCCAATTCACCGGCATTATTGCCTGTGTTGAGTACCCTGGATCTTGATAAGGAATTCAGCACTTACGAATCGGTGGTAAAACAACTCAACCAATCGTTTAAAGGTTGCCCGACAATTGATGCAACTTACGCACAGTTCCAGCAATTGAAAAAGCAAAACGATGCCAACAATTTCCTGGCTTCAGGTAAACCGGCTCCAAACTTTACGCAAAACGACGTTGACGGAAAACCGATTTCATTGTCTGATTTGAAAGGAAAAGTAGTCTTGATCGATTTTTGGGCATCTTGGTGCGGACCGTGCCGAAAAGAAAACCCGAACGTGGTAAAACTGTACAACAAATACAAAGATGCCGGGTTTACGGTTTTGAGTGTTTCGCTTGATGATAACAAAGACAATTGGATTGCCGCCATTGCAAAAGACAAACTAGTTTGGCCGTATCATGTTTCCGATTTGAAAAAATGGGGTAATGAAGCAGCCAGAGCTTATCAGGTGAGCGGTATTCCGTTTACGGTGTTGGTAGACAAAGAAGGCAACATCGTTGATACCAAATTGCGTGGCGTTGAGTTGGAACAAGCGTTGAAAACAATCTTCGGATTTTAAGACAGATTTGATGACGCTTCCTGACGGAAAAAAAATATACTTCGCATCTGATTTTCACTTGGGGGTTCCCAACGCCGAAAGTAGTTTGGAACGTGAACGAAAAGTAGTTCGCTGGCTTACATCTATTGAGCACGACGCGCACGAAATTTTCCTTGTCGGTGATATTTTTGACTTCTGGTTCGAATACAAACACGCCATTCCGAAAGGCTTTTCGCGCCTGCAAGGAAAAATTGCAGAGTTGACCGATCGTGGTATTCCCGTTCATTTTTTCACCGGAAATCACGACATGTGGATGTTTGATTATTTCCCGAAAGAACTCGGCGTTACTGTTAGTCGCTCTAACGTAGAACGTGTTTGGAACGGCAAAACGTTTTTTATCGGTCATGGCGATGGTTTGGGTCCGGGCGACAAGTGGTACAAATTCATGAAAAAGTGTTTCGAAGCCCGTTGGACGCGTTGGTGTTTTGCCCGCCTCCATCCCAATTTCGGAATCGGGATGGCCAACTTTTGGTCGCGAAAAAGTCGTGCCGCAACCGGAGATAGCGACAGTAAATTTCTCGGTGAAGAAAACGAATGGCTGGTCATTTATTGCAAGGAACAATTGCAGGAAAAACACCGCGATTATTTTGTGTTCGGTCACCGACATTTGCCCATGGATATTCGCTTGAATGAAACATCCCGCTACATCAATCTCGGCGAATGGATTCATTACACCACTTACGGCGTATTTGATGGGAAAGAATTGATGTTAGAGAAGTTTGAAGGGTAAATTCAACTTAAGATGAAACATATCGCATCGGCATGTTACATTTTGTTGATTCTTTCCAGTATCGGAAGTCTTTTTCTCATTAGTAATTTATA
>JBILJP010000282.1:0-7058 GCA_044377135.1 Fluviicola sp. | reverse complement strand
AGTCCGGCATCCATCATTCCACGGGCGTTGCCGAATGGAATACTCAGGAAATGGGAACAACCCGGGAGTAAGGTTGGCATACAACCACTATCTTTCAGCGCGGCGATATCGTTTTCGTCGCATTCTTCCAGGTGATCAACGGATAAAGCGCCACATTTAATAGCGGCTTGTACGCCACCCAGAATGGAAAACTGATTCACGTGTACTTTCGGAATCAAACCATTGCTTTTTCCAGCTTCTAAAATACGTGTCATTTCTTCTACAGAAAAGTAATTGCGTTCGCAAAACACATCGATGTAATCTGCCAGGTTTTCTTCGGCAATTTTCGGAAGCATCTCTTCAATAATGAGTTTGATGTATGCTTCGTGATCTTCTTTGTATGCTTTTGGGAAAGCGTGGGCACCCAGAAAAGTTGCTTTAACGGCAATTCCGGCTTCGGTTTTCAGGCGTTTAATGACACGAAGCATTTTCAGTTCAGCATCCACACTCAAACCATAACCCGATTTAATTTCCAAGGCTCCGGTGCCATAGCTTTTCATTCGATTGATGCGCACCAATGCTTCTTCAAACAATTGGTCTTCGGTCATGCTTGCCAGCTTTCCGGCCGAGTTGAGAATGCCACCACCTTTTAGAGCAATTTCTTCGTAGGAAAGTCCGTTGATACGATCCACAAATTCTTCCTCACGGCTAGCCGCAAAGACGGTATGCGTATGTGCATCACAAAACGCGGGCATCACAAAACAACCCTCGGCATCAATGATTTCCAAATCGCGCCAATCGGTAATTCCTCCCCAGTCACTCATAGGTCCGTAAGCAACGATAACACCATCTTCCAACGCCAAAAAAGCATTGTCGATTGCGGGTACGGTTTTCATTGCCGATCCGGCCACATACGCAGGAAAATCCTCACCGACTTGCAGTAAGGACTTGATGTTTTTGATTAAGATTTTTGCCATGATAGTGCAATTTTACGGAATATCTGCTGATCCCTGTCAGGATCGATACTTTTGACTACCACAGATGCACAGATTTGTGCGCTTCAGCCTAAGGCTGACAGCGCTTTTTTATGTGGGATTGGAGATGTCTATTCTTTCAACTCCTCCAACTGCATGCGGTAAACGTTTTGCAGGTTGGTGTCGCAGGGTGCTTGCAGGAATTTTTCCACTAAGCGCTTGAACGTGCGTTTAGTAACGGCATTTGTTTTATCGAAGTTATATTCAGCCTGTGCTGAAACCATTTCTTGCAACAATTTGGTGCAATTGAGTTTGTTGGAGAAACCACTCTTGCGGTCGTTGGTAAGGATAATGAAGTTTTCTTCATCGCCCTCTATGTATTTAACTGAAAACGATTCACCAATAATAGGTGGAATTCCCATTTCGTTTGCCGGGTAAAATGCATCACCATTGTTTTCGAAATAGGTTTTCACGGTTTTTCCTTCCCTGGTTTTGATCAAACAATGATAATTAACCACCTGAACGTGATTGACATAACTGTTGGTTTGTTCCACTTCTACAATTACTCCGGTTCCTTTTACGCCATGATTGTAAACGTATTCGGCGTTCCAATCGCCTCCGTAAATCAGGTTTATCACTCCCCATACAGGCAGCAACAATGCCAACTTTGAGGCTTTCGGAAACTTTTTTCTGCCGAAAAACAAGATGAGGAGCATAAGAAGGATGCTACATGGCAAGATCAAAAACGGATGTGAAGCACCAAAGTGCAAGAAGCCGGAAGTCATTGTTTGTAAGTTTGGCGTTGAACGCCAAATGTATCAATTTCGGGTCATTAGTCGTCTAACTTGGCATTTTCAGCTAATAAAACCGTTGATAAAGTACAACAAAACAAGTTTTTTGTACATTACATCACTGAATTGTTACTCCAATATGAACAAACTATTAACTACGCTTCTGCTACTAGCCGGAAGTACCTCTGTTTTTTACGCCCAAACGTATACCGGTGGTGGCGGAAATATCATTGATAATCAAACGGTTGACATTCCGATTAACGTGTCGGGATTATCGCCCGCTACGCTTGACACAACAAATTTTGGGCTTGAGCAGGTTTGCATCAACCTGACCCATACCTGGGATGGGGATTTGACCATTCGCATCGTTGCGCCCGATGGCACATCAGCCATTTTAGCCGATGGAGTAGGAGGTGATCAGGACAATTTTACCAACACGTGTTTTCGCTGGGATGCCGCAACTAGCATAGGAGCAGGGTCGGCACCGTTTTCAGGAACATTCAACCCTTCGGGTCAAATGGGGGTGGTGAATAACGGTCAAAACGGCAACGGAACCTGGAAGATTCGTGTTTCGGACAATGCCGGTGGCGATCAAGGCACAGTAATCAATTGCGCCATTACTTTTGGAAACAATCCGGCAACTTATTTTGCCTTTACTGAATCTGATTTACCAATTGTAATTATCAATACCAATGGCGGAACGATTGTAAACGATCCTAAAATAATGGCGGATATGGGCATTATTGATAACGGTCCGGGAGTTCGCAACCATGTGGTGGATCCGAAAAACGATTATAACGGAAAAATAGGGATTGAAATTCGCGGAAATTATTCGGCTTCGCTTCCGCAAAAACCATACGCCATTGAATTGTGGGATGTCAATGGAACAACCATAGATGCTCCGATATTGGGAATGCCAATAGAATCTGAATGGTTGTTATTGGCGACTTACAATGATAAATCATTTGCCCGCAATGCTTTGCCGTTTCATTTGTTCGATTCCATGGGACATTACTCAGTGCGCTCGCGCTTGGTAGATGTGGTGATCAATGGCGAATACCGTGGGATTTATCAGTTTGCAGAAAAAATAAAACGTGATTCAAGTCGAGTTGACGTTCCTAAATTAAGTCCAACCGAAATTGCCGGAGTGGATGTAACGGGTGGTTATATGCTAAAAATCGATTATTGGGATAATACCAATTCCTGGCAATTGAGCCACAGTCCGATCGGTTTCCCGGGCTTGGATGTACACATGGTGTATTATTACCCGAAACCGCAAGATTTGGTGATTCAGCAACAAACCTACATTCAGAATTTCATCGATGGTTTTGAAAATGCCCTTTACGGACTCAATTTTGATGACCCGGTAAACGGTTATCGTCAATACATCAGCACTTCAACGTTTGTGGATTATTTTATCATTAGCGAAGTAACCAGAAACGTTGATGGCTACAAAAAAAGCCGCTTTTTCTACAAAGATAAAGACCATGTTGATGGAACTTTCCGCAAGCTAAAAGCTGGACCGGTGTGGGATTTTGACTGGTCGTTGAAAGACATTGATGCCGGATCTGAAGACGGTTCAGGTTTTATGTACGGATTGGCCGACCAAGATGTAAATGCGCCGGGCTGGTACATTCGATTGTTGGAAGACACGGTTTTTGCGAATGAAGTACGTTGTCGTTACGACGATTTGCGCCGCAGTATTTTGAGTGAGGCTTACTTGTACAGCAAAGTCGATTCGATTGCGGCATTGGTGAACGAAAGTCAGGCATGGCATTACCAAACGTGGGGTCACATGGGTCAATCTTCTGGAACACCCGAGGTGCAAGCTCCGAGTCAAACTTACGCCGAAGAAGTGCAACGTTTAAAAGACTGGTTGAATCGTCGTTTGACCTGGTTGGATGCCAACATGCCGGGAACGCTTAACGGTTGCAGCATGGCAGGCTTAAATCAATTGGCAGGGAATGCTCAAATTGTTGCGTACCCGAATCCGTTTAACAATACCTTGATTATCGAGTGGCCTTCGGGCAACCTGGCGGGTTGCACAGTGCGTTTGCGCGATGAAACGGGTCGCCTTTTCCGTGAAACGGTGATCAATGCTGACGATTTGTTCAATAGTTCGTTTGGATTGACTGATTTATCTGACCTTTCACAAGGTGTTTATTTTGTGGAGCTTACGCGCGGTGATGATCAGCGAATTTTGAAAGTGATGAAGTAAAAAACGAGTTGAAGCAACACTTTTTTCGTTGACCGTTTGTGAAATTGATTTTATTCCCTATTTTTGCACCCGCTTACATCGGTAAGTGGCTGTCAGTCGGACAGCAAAAATAGAAATGCCTCGGTGGCGGAACTGGTAGACGCGCTGGATTCAAAATCCTGTACTTTCGGGTGTGCCGGTTCGATTCCGGCCCGAGGTACCAAAAAAATAACGGCTGTAGAAGTTTTACTTCGCAGCCGTTATTTTTTTGTCTTCTTCCGAAAGCTTTCGGAATGATTCTCTGTCTCATTCTTCAATTAATTGAAACAGCCGTTATTTTTTCAGAATGAGAAGCAGAACGAGAATGATGATGAGCTTCCTAAAGTTCTTAGAATGGAGTTTTTTCAAAGAATGATTGGTATATTATTGCTACTATTCAATTTATAAAAGCAAAAGACACATGAAATTGTTAATTATATTAATCATATTATTGCTCCTGTCTTGTCAAAATCAAACTAGTCATAAAAGAGAGATTCGCAAAAAAAAAGATCAATGGAGCACTGTAAAACTAAATGTAGATGGACAATCAATATGGATATTCGCAGATGAAGACAGTTGTTTTTTTAAAGAAAATCGAGATGATACCATTGTTAGAAAAACTGTTTTAATTCCAAAACCGATGCGTGATTCCATTTTCACATTGGTGAAAGATGCGATCATAAATTATGAAGTCTCGGAAGAATATTATTCTTGTTACGCAGGGCAATATGTTGAACTAATTTTAGTAACATCTAATGGTTCTATTTCTTGCAATTATGCTTCTATTCCCAATTGGACGGACGTTTCCCCAACACTTAAAAAGCTATCTCAAATCACATTCGACCGTTATAAAATTCCTCAAATTGATCGTGCTTACAATAATTAAGTTCATGTGGATTTCTTTGGTATAAGGTTTTGGTGAGTTTAAAACAGTTTCACTCATACGACCCCGAAGCGTTATCCGAACTTCCGCCCGAATCGAAATTGCTTCCTGAATCGTAACTCGTAGAATCATTGCCAGACCAGCCGGAATCACTAGTGCCCGAATCCGAATGATTGTGATCGGAATGACTATGGTCCGAATGAGAATGATTACTTGAATGATCGTGTGAGTGGTCATGGTGAAAATCATCGCTGGTGCGATCAGAGGAATGACGGTGATGTTGATGAAAATCGTCTTGATGCTGATCTGATGTACCGTAATCGGAGCTTAACCAATCAGAACTCATTGGAGTAAAAGAATCAGTCGAATTCCAATTATCAGAGTTATCCATACGATTAAATTGGTTTCGTCTCTTACAACGTAATTTTTTGCAAATGCAACGTATCAGGCGCTTCATTGGTTGTTTATTTGTGTTTTCCGAATTCAAAAGAACAATTTTTGGTGGAATAATCCATAATTTTAAGCATGGATGTAATGACCCTTCCTTTTGAACCTATCGTTTTCGGAATCAAACTAAATTGTCACCTGATTTTAGAATACACGGCTTTTATTGTTGCTTTTCGGTATTATGTTTATTTGCGCAAAAAAAGGGTGGATGCTATTTCAAAAGAAAACCGTTTATCCTTTAATCTCTTGGTATTTTCAATGAAACATTTACTTCTTTTCCTCACCCTTTCCTTGTGTTTTTCCGGCTTTTCTCAGAAATACAAACCCGATGAGTTTGGACATGTGAACGATCCGACCTTTCTGCAATTGATAAAAACCCGCAAGTATCAATTGGTAGGTGCGTTTGATACACTGCCGGATTCGCACAAAACCATGGCGGCTCAAGTCATGAAAAACGATAGTTGGATTTACCTGGATTGGAACGGGGTTGAATATCCCGATTACAACACCATGGGGATGAAGCTGGGTTTTGTTCATGAGGAAGTAATGATGGAAGTAGATCCGGGTGAGCGAATGAGAGATCCCATGGAGATTCACCCGATACCCGTGGCCACTAAATTTGGGAAAACAGGCGTTTTCAGTGAGAATGGAAAACAAGGTTATTATTACCACGATCTGGTAGTTTTAAAACCCGAATACGAATCGATTACAGAATTGTATCAAGACAACCTCTTGTTTTTGCGCATTCAAAAAAACGGACTTTATGGTGTTTGTGATTATCAGGGGAAAGGATTGGTAGCTCCGAAGTATCAGCAATTGGAAAACACGATGCTTCCTACAGCTGCTTGTGCGTTTAAAGTAAAACTCAACCAAAAAGGGGGCGTTGTTTCCCGCAACGGAAAAGAAACAATTCCACTGGTATATGATCAGGTAAAAGAAGAGTTTCAAGCGCCATATAGTTTGATTCTGGTTACAAAAAATGGTCTTTCTGGGGTTTTTAATACAGCCGGAAAAGAGTTGATTCCATGTGTGTATGAAGAACTGAACCGCATTTGGAACAGAACCCCTCGATTGGCGTTTCAGGCAAAACGAAATACTACCTACGGAATTTTAGGCATCAACGGTGAAGTGACTATTCCATTTACGTATACTTCTCCTATTTATTACCAGGAAAACACCGGAATCATTCTATTCACTAAACCATGGCGTGATACGTTTAAATCTGGCGCCATTGATACGTTAGGCAACCTGATTCTTCCGGCAGAATACTACGAAATCACTCAACCGGAAGGTGGCAACTGTTTATTTGTTCGTGAGGAAATCAATCAACCGGTAGCTATTTATAGTTTAAAAGGTAAAATGCTAACGGAACCCGATTACAATTCCTATGAAAAATTCGGCTACAACTCGTTCAAACTGATGATCCCAACCTTCTATTTGCTTCAAGAAGGTAAGTCAAACAATGGAAAATACGGTTTGTTTAACGTACGAACATTGGAATGGGCCTTGCCGTGTGAATATGATGTGCTGGTAAAAGGAGGTGAATACCTAAAAATCGGGAAACAAATAGGTGATAATTACTGCTACGGAATAGTTGATACAACAGGTAAAATGCTTATTCCTGTGAGTTATCCGTATCTACAACCCAATTATGTCGAGAAAAAAGCCGTTGTACAAAAAAACGCGCTTTATGGTGTGATCGATTTTTCGGGGAAAGAATTGATTCCTTTCATGTATGATAAACTTGC
>JBILJP010000281.1:0-7070 GCA_044377135.1 Fluviicola sp. | reverse complement strand
GCTACCATTGGTGAGCAAATGCGACAAACAATACAGTTTGTTCAAGGCAGTATCGCTATTGAAGATCTTATTACCGAGACCACTTGTCAGCAAATGACGTTAAACGGCGACCCAATGCTACGCCTCAACTGGCACGAACGTCCTGAAATTGAGATCTCGGCACAAAATCTCTATTTTGAACCAAGTGTATTGAATCTTTCAGTAGACAGTATTGAGTTAAACCTCATCTTGAACAACTTAGGTCAATCGGTAGTAGACACATTTAACGTTGAGATTACACGTAACTTTCCGGGATCTTCTACAGACTCTATTTACAACATCACACTTCCCTTTCTTCATCACAAGGATACCATACATTTAAAAATGCCGATGCAACCTAACATCGGGGTGGGAATTAACCAATTCAAGATCAATGTAGATTTACCATCTGTAATTGTTGAACAAGCAGAAGAAGTAATCAATAATCAATTGAATTACGATTTCTTTATAAATGTAGACGGTATTCTTCCTGTTTATCCGTATGATTTTGCGGTTGTTCCTTATGATAGTGTTACCGTCAGGGCCTCTACCGTAAACCCGATTGCATCCTTAAAAACGTATCATTTCCAGCTCGACACGGTTGATACCTACGATAGTCCGCAATTGCGCCGTTATTCGTTAACCGAATTGGGAGGAGTAAAAGAAGTAAGCCCAACCGATTGGACAGATATCAACGGAAACGGTTTTCCACTGGTTTGCACTGACAGCACCGTTTATTTTTGGCGAGTTGCGGTTGACAGTAGTGTATTGAATTGGACAGAATATTCGTTCCAATACATTAAGGGAAAAACCGGCTGGGGACAAGATCATTTCTTCCAGTTCAAGAAAAACGATTTCTACAGTCTGGAATATGATCGAACGGATCGTCTATTGAAATTTGATACCGCATCTCCCAGAAAAGTTTATTTGAGAGCATTTGACAATCCATCTATTTACAATCAATGGGGTGTTAATGGTGAATTATTGGAATATGCCTCACTTTTCAGTGGAGCTCCGGCGTTATACGTTGCAATTATTGACCCCATCACGTTTGAACCTTGGGGAACACGTTACGGAATGATCAATCCTACTCACAATTTCGGAAACGGAAACGACAATGGCTCGCAACGACCTCGTTCAGAAAACTACTTTGCTTTCAATCAATCTGATCCGGCGCAATTAACCGCTTTTGAAAACATGGTGGAGAATGCTATTCCGGATGGTCATTATGTGGTGATTTATTCCACCACAGCAACCGAATATCACTTATGGGATGTCACCCAACCTAGCCTTTATCAGATGTTCACTGATTTAGGATCAACTCTTGTGAATAATACTCAACCGGAAAAACCGTTTGGAATGATCTTTAAAAAAGGTGATCCATCGTCGTTGGTAGAAAAACATTACCCGGATACTATTCAGGATACGCAAATCGGAAACCACGTTTTTGTAGAAAAAGAATTTGATGCGTTGGGCTTTAGGGGAATTGAAAAAACACCGATGATAGGCCCATCATTAGATTGGAATACGATTTACTGGAAACGCGATTCACTTGAACTTACCCAAGTAGATAGTGTGCGTATAAAAATTGAAGCGTTTGATATAAACCAGGTTTCCGGTCTTTTGATTGATCAGGTTTTTACTCCTAATGATTCCATTTTAAACTTAAATTCACTTGTAGATGCGAGTCTATATCCATATATAAGACTTGAGGTATTTATTCAGGATTCGTTATTCTTTACCCCTGCACAGATTGATCGCTTGCACGTATTGTATACACCTGTACCCGAAGCGGCAATTGATGGAACAACGGCGTATTATTTTAATCCGTTACAAGATACCTTGCAGGAAGGTCAACAAATTTCGTTTGCTGTTGATGTGCGCAATATCAGTGATTTTGACATGGATTCGCTTTTGGTGAATTATTGGGTGGAAGATGCTAACCGGGTAAAACACCCTATCGCTTATCCAAGACAAGAACCGCTTTTGGTGAATGGCATGATCAGAGATACTATTCAGTTTTCAACCGTTAATTTGGCGGGGCAAAACTCCCTTTGGATGGAAGTAAACCCGTATATCAACGGATCTGTTTTTGTGACCGATCAACCCGAACAACACCATTTTAATAACCTTTTGCAAATTCCGTTTAAGGTTGAAGCCGATGATGTACAACCAATACTGGATGTTACGTTCAATGGTAAGCATATTCTGAATGGCGATATCATTGATCCTGAAAGCGAGATTTTGATCACCCTGAAAGACGACAATCCTTACTTAGTAATGAACGACATTAGTGATACGACGTTGTTCGGTATTTATCTAACCGATCCGAACGGGGTTCAAAAACGTGTTCCGTTTATGGATGGAAGCGGCGGTGTTGTGATGCAATGGATTCCGGCGGATGCGCAAAACAAGAAGTTTAAAATTTTGTATCCTACCATGTTTGAATTGGATGGAAAATATTCACTTATTGTTCAGGGAACCGATCGTAGCGGAAACATTTCTGGTGACATCGAATACCGCATTTCTTTCGAGATTGTGCATGAATCGTCTATTACTTATTTGATGAATTATCCGAATCCGTTCTCGACCAGCACACGATTTGTCTTTACTTTGACAGGAACGGAAGAACCGGAGGAAATGATCATCCAAATCATGACGGTTACAGGGCGTGTGGTGCGCGAAATCACGGAAGATCAAATAGGCCCCATTTCAATTGGACGAAACATTACCGAATATGCCTGGGATGGAACAGATGAATTTGGTGATCCGCTCGCAAACGGTGTCTATCTATACCGTGTGAAAGCCAAAATCAACGGAGAAGATATCAAACACCGCGAAACGGATGCAGATACGCATTTCAAGAAAGAGTTTGGGAAAATGTATTTGATGCGCTAGTAGCCCATCCGGAAACTGTGGAATCGATTGGTTGATTGTGTTGTCTTTTAAAAGAAACGACACGAAAAAACAGCCGTATCATCAACCAGTTTTCGGGAGCCGCGCCATTCATCCAATTTAGAAAACACAAGGTTATTCATGTCTTCCATGCTGAGGCGGTAAAAATTGTGCACCAGTTTGATCAAACTTTCCAGTTCAAATTGTTGGTTGCGTTCATTTTCCAGCTCCACCACTCCATCGGTATACAATACCAGAGTTGTATTGGGCGCAAGGGTTTCTTTACCTACTTGAATGAAAGGCATTTCATCAAACATTCCCAAGCCAACGCACCCGATATCCAAGAGCTTCACTTCTTTTCCGGTGGTGATAAACGGTTGGTTATGTCCAGCATTGACATAGGTTAGTTCACGCGATGTTGCATTGTATTGGGCAATAAAAAAGGTGATGAATTTCTCTCCTTTGGCACTGGTCATTACTTTCTTATTGAGCTCGCTGATCAAAAACTCCAACTCAAAACGCTGGTAATTAAACAAGGTTCGGATAGTTGCCTGAAAATTGGCCATCAACATGGCTGCGCTGATTCCTTTACCAGAGACATCGGCAATGCAGATAATGTATTGATCATCACCCAACGGAATAAAATCGTAGTAATCGCCTCCTACCTCGTGTCGCGGAATGTACTTGGCAGAAATATCCATGCGTTTGTTGGTAGGCAAATCGGCAGGAAACAGCAACTTTTGCATTTCGGAAGCTACCTCAAGTTCCTTTTTTAAGCGAGCCTGTTTGACCTGTTCTTTGGCCATTCGTTTATTTTCAATCGCCATGACCACAATATTGGTCAAGGTTTGAATAAAACTCACCTGATTCAACGTTTCAGTCAATTTCATACCACGATTTCCCAAACCGGCAATGAGCAGATATGCCAATGGTTCGTTTTTGTGCAAAACCGGTACGATTACATCAAACTCATTGAGCACCTGCGAATAACTCGATTCGATCACCGTAATTTCACGAAAACGGGAAAGCTCTTGCTTCACATCGATTTCTTTGATTTTACTTCGCAACCCTACTTTCAGCAAGCAACTCCATTCTACTTCCTTGTTGAACAACACAAAACGGTCGAACCCCAATTGTTCCTGCATAATGAAGGAAAAAAGTCGCGTGAGCTGTTCAACGGATTGATTGGTGGTAATAGCACGTGTGATTTCAAGCAGCGAGTTCAAACGAAACTCTCCCACCTCTAATTTATTCTCCAACGATGCTATTACACGATCTGTCATGATCTTGATATTTGTGGCATTCGCACAGCAAATTCACGTTATTAAAATTACACCGAAATGAAAGCAGCACTACAGCTAAACGGGATAGTTATCCGCTTTGGAGTGTTAATAGTAGTGTAGCGAATGTCGTTTTAGAATTTCAGGTAAAATCGGTCAAAAAAGACCACTTTGTTTATATTTGGAAAAACTATCCTTGTTGCGGCAATTTCTACTCATAACGTTTCTTTTCTGTTGCTTAAACAATGGCTATTCTCAAGATCCGTATTCCATTTCGATTACTACAGAAAACGGGCTTCCGTCTAATGCCGTTTATGACATTTACCAAGACAAAAAAGGATTTATCTGGATTGCTTCCGACGCAGGATTGAGTCGCTACGATGGCTTTGAATTCATTACCTATACCAATGACGATCAATCATCGCGTTCGGGGAGTAATATTCGCGAAGACAAATACGGGCGAATCTGGTATCAAAACTTCGACGGTTTTTTATTTTATGTAGAAAACGGGAAATTGAAAAGCATGTACAACCATCATCCTGTTGGTTATTACCCCATCGGTATCATCAAAGACAAGCTTTTTGCCATAGATAAACGAGGCGTGGTCATTTACCATCTCAAAACATTCCGCAAATTATCGAGCATTAAGACCAATTACATTGTAAGTTCCGAACAAACCGAATCGCATTACTATGCGCTCAGCTCTCCCTATTATAAGATAGACTACTCAGGTAAGTCAACCAAGATCAACGCTCCACTCAACATGCCGGTATACCAAATGCCCGGACTTTTGCGAAAAGGAAAACATCACAAGTGGTTAATATCGCGCTCAAATCATGAAAAGATGTGCTTTCAGCTCACTGACAAAGGTATTAAACCTGCCTTCCCGCTCAAGTTGGATGCATTTATACAAAGTTTATCCTATACTCCATCATCTCTTTGGCTGTGCACTCCAAAGGGAGTTTACCGCTATTCGGAGGAACATCCTGAAAAAAGCACCCATTATTTCCCCACCAAAAATGTTTCTTGTGTGATGCAGGATCGGGAAGGAAATTACTGGATTTGCACACAAAACGATGGAATTGTTTTTACCCCCGATATGGATCGGAAATTACTGTTTCCTGATCTGAAGCCTCATAAAATAAGTATTGTAGGCAACAACGTGTTTTTAGGGAGCTCTGATGATCGTATTTATAAACTGGATTTGAAGCAACAAAAATGGTCGTTGTTATTCAACGGCGGAACGAATCACATGGTAGATCAAATTCTCTACGATGCATCCACACAACATGTTTTTTTTACGAGCGATATTTTTAGTGGTATTCAAGCCAACGGTAAAAAGCTGTTCAGTTTAATCATGGCAGCCAAAGATTATCGCTTTTTAGACCGTGATTATATTGCCATAGCTGCTTCCGGCTCTTGTTCTATTTATGAAGTCAACAACAACCCCAACAGTTATTGGAACGCATCTTATCATTCAAACAAGCAATGGATTAATGGAATGTTTTACTGGAACCTGATCGAAGGCGTGAGAGCAAAATCGGTTGAGTATCTCCCGAAAGAACATCGGTTGTATTTTGCTACCAATATTGGTTTATTTGAAACTGACGGGCATACAAACAAACCGATTCTTAACAATGGCAAAAATATTTATTGTGTAAAGTTGGCGCGGCATCACCAACATATCTACGCACTTACATCAAGCGGAAAAATCATACGTTTTGATAAGCGAAATAAGGTGATTTCACTTTCTGACACTTTACAACTTTCAACTGACCTAATTCAGCGAATGGAAGTTATGAATGGTAAATTATTACTTTCCAGTCAATCGTGCATTTACGTATACGATCTAAACAATCAACCTGCATTACTCGCAAAGTTCCACACGCATTCGCAAGAAATTACCGCCTTATCGTGGTGGAAAGAACAATTGGTCATTGTCACAAAAAGAGGCGTTATCCTGCAACCGCTTTCGGTTTCTTCTAACAACCAATCTAAACCGCGCTTTGTTTTGAATGCGTTAAAAGCGAATCAACGCTTGATTTCGACCGTAAAATCCAATGATTTATCTCACGATCAAAACAACATCGAAATCAACTACTCCATTCTATCGTTTTCGAATGACGGAAATGTGCCCTTGTATTACAACATTAATCACCAAGGTTGGGAACTTGCCTCTGATAATACACGGACGCTAAAATTGGCCGCCTTAAGTCCGGACAACTACACCATTTCATTCAAGTTGGGTACTAACCCTCAACTCCAAAGCGTGCAATTTGTCATTCATCCGGCATGGTATGCAACGTCATGGTTTTTGACTGTTTCCATAGCGGTTGGCTTTTTTATTTTCTTCTTTTATTTCCGGGGCAGAATCCGCTCGTTGCAAAAAAGAAACGCCCTTCTTTCGCAAAAAGTTGAACTGGAAGAAAACCTGACCCGTTCTATGCTTACATCCATCAAATCGCAAATGAATCCGCATTTTTTCTACAATGCGCTCAACACGATTCAATCGTTTATTTTTACCGACGACAAAAAGAACGCAAGCATTTACCTCTCGAAATTCTCTAAACTCACCCGAATGATTTTGGAAATGTCTGACAAAGAAACGGTTCGTTTGGCGGAAGAAATCAATGCATTGACCTTGTACCTGGATATCGAAAAAGTGCGTTTTGATACCGATTTTGAATTCACGATTGAGGTAGATAACGAGTTGGATATCGATTTGATCAACATTCCCTCCATGATCATTCAACCGTATGTAGAGAATGCTGTAAAACATGGACTTTTGCATAAGAAAGGCGCCAAAAAGCTTACGATTAATCTTTCCAGAAACGCCACTCATTTGATGATTCAAATAGATGACAACGGAATAGGTCG
>JBILJP010000280.1:0-7088 GCA_044377135.1 Fluviicola sp. | reverse complement strand
TTCCGCCGAATTCCATAGCTTGATATGCCAAATCAAGATTGCCGAAAGTTGCCCGATCTGCCGGTTCAAACGTCAGGCTCGGATAATCAAGGAAATTAAAGCGTGGAAATGTGGTCGGAAAACGATCCGGATAAGTCAACGCAAATTGGATGGGCAATTTCATATCGGGCAACCCCATTTGCGCCTTCATACTTCCATCTACGAATTGCACCAGTGAGTGAACAATCGATTGCGGATGCACTATTACGTCGATTTGTTCCGGTTTCAGGTTAAACAACCATTTAGCTTCTATCACTTCCAATCCTTTATTCATCAACGAAGCCGAATCAATGGTGATTTTGGCTCCCATTGTCCAATTAGGGTGTTTTAAGGCTTGCGCCGGAGTCACGGTTTTCAATTGTTCGGTTGTCCAACCGCGAAACGGTCCGCCCGAAGCAGTGAGGTATATTTTTTCAAGTGGATTGTGGAATTCGCCCACCAGACACTGAAAAATAGCCGAGTGTTCTGAATCGACCGGATAAATATTGATGCCTTTTTCTTTCGCGCGTTGCGTAACCAATTCGCCCGCAACCACCAATGTTTCTTTGTTGGCCAATGCCAAATCTTTTCCTGCAGCAATAGCAGCCAAGGTAGGTTTAAGTCCGGCGTAACCGACCAACGCAGTTAAGACTACATGCACGTCTGAAAATTCAACTACCTGACAAAGCGCTTCTGCTCCAGCATAGACGTGAATATCTTCCGAAAACAAGGCGTTTTTGACCGTTTCGTAATGACGTTCGTCAGCAATCACTACTGCATTGGGTTGAAACTGCAAGGCTTGTTGGATCAGCAATTCAGCATTGGATTGAGCTGTAATAACCTGTAAATCAAAATATTCAGGATAGGCTGCAATAACCTCCAATGCTTGTGTTCCGATAGAACCGGTTGATCCTAGAATGGCGACTCCTTTTTTCTGCTGCATCTAACAAATTTAATCGAAATAACAGAAACAAGTTCGTTCCTTCGGTAACTGATTCTGACTTTTTCAGCCGACTCCATACTAAGAATGCAAAAAGGGTGGAAAACCTATTTGTTCTCCACCCTTTTCTTGTTAGTACGATTCGTTAGTTGCGTTCGATAGAAATCATCACCTTTTTACCGGGAAATGCTTTGGTAGTACTACTCACAAATTTCATTTTCATTCTGCCATGGCGTTCTACGTCATACGTTCCTGAAAGATCATTCGCTATGTAGTCTAAACTATCCAGATCGGTTCCAAAGCACTCTTCACAGAGTTGGTAATAATTGAGTTGAAACGACTTGCCTTTGTTTTGAAATTGCCATTCGCAAACGGCATCTTCATTGTTGAATACCCACTGCAAGCGCGGAACGGAATCATAGATATCCACATCCGTGGTTATTTGCCATTTACCGTAAACCGCCAAGCTACTTCCATCAATGGTCACATTGCGCACTTCCCACGTCTCACCCTTCATGAGTTTACGTGAGTAGCGTTTTTCCTTGTTACAAGCAACGACCACCAATGCCAACAGAAGACTAAAGACAAGTAATTTTCTCATGTTATTGAACGATTAATTGTTTGGTTTGTGACCCGCCGTATGATGATACGGTAACGAAGTAGATGCCTTGTTTGCAGTTAGAAACGTTGAATACGTATTCTCTACCGTTTAGTGTAAGTTCAATAGGCACTAATTTACCTGCAACATCATGTAAAACAACGCTAATGCCCTCAATTGAATTATCAAATAGTAATGACACATCGTTTGTTGCCGGATTCGGATACATGGTAAAATCAATTGTTGATAGCTCATTTGTTGATTCTTCGACCCCATCATGTACATCGGTAACTAAGATAGATCTGGTTGCTTCACTTCGCTGATTATAAACTGTACCATTACAGAATGCTGCTATTTCTGTGCCGGTTGGTACTATGTCTACTGCATTTTCGCATGGTTTGATAACGCTTGGGTCAATCGAAAGCACAACTTCTGGTGATACAATCGCTTCCGGCCTTACAACAATTTCTTTTCCAGCAATAAAGTTGACTGAACTATTTGCCGGGATGGCATTTAATGACTTGTCGAAGTAGATGTTACCCGTTGCTTTAACGGTGAAATTACCTTGACCAATAGTTACATTGTTACCAATAGTGATGTCTCCGATGGCGTAGATATTGCTACTTATAGTTTCGTCAAAGTATGTAACATCCGATGGGTAACCGAATAATAAAGCACTTTCGTCTATCGGTAGATCAATGCCTATTGGTACATAGGCAGTGTTTGAAACCAATAGATTTGGCGTTCCGGTTACCGTGTAAGGGAGTGTATTCGGAACGGTTTCAACAATACCATTAAATGTGTGAATGATAATCACTTCTTTAACTGTTGAATTGGGGTCATTAACAAGCGGTTCAAAGATCGCCTTCACCCTTAACTGCGGGTGCCCAATTTTAGAATAACTGAATAAGCTGTAACTATCAAAGCAACTTTGTGGTAGATAAGGTGTAGCAATTGAGGCGCTATCTGAGATGCTTAGATACTGATTGGAAGAGCGCATCTGTATATCATATCCGATTGAGCTTAGATACGTTTCACGATTATTTTCTTTAGCAGTATAGATTTGATATTCCGCGTAATTTTCATTACATCCATAACCAAATAGATCCGTGAAATAACTGAATTGTCCTGGGATCATGGGACCTCGTAAAATCGGCGTGGTACTAAGATCACTTTGCTCATAGTTGTCGAATACAATCTGATAGTCAACTGATTTGAGCTTCAAGTTGGCAGCCGGGTTAATCACTAATTTTGGCATATCCTTTATGGATAGTTGCGTTATCTTTGGAAAAACTTTTACTACTTGATTACTGATAGATGTAGGAGGGCCAGCGACATTGCATCGCGCAATATTTATTGTACTACTTGGTAAAAATTCTTTCACCTCAAATTTTGGCTGTTCATATAAATTAAAAACACCTAAAATGTTGTTGTAGACAGGATTGTAAGCAACGATTGCTCCCTGACCTGCAGGAAGTATTGCTCCAGGAACTTTAAGCGCGGTTTTCACATATGGAGCCTTAACTTTTAGATTGCCTGTAACAGTTAATTCTGTTTTAATTTCTGTTACTGAGGTTGAACCAATTGCCTCAACAGATTGTGGTTCGTTTAAATTATTAAAGTCGGTGGACAACTTTTTGATTGTACTTATCGCCGTTTTTGCGAGGTTCAACATCATATTTATTCTAGGAACCTCGAAAAGTAGTCGACCGAGTGATCTTGCTAAGTTTGCAGAGGCTTTTTTACCAATAATGGGCCCAAGATTGTTAGCAAACGTATTCGCATTGGTTAAGAGAGCCTGTCCAGTAGTAAATCCTTGATTAGCACTTGCCAGCGTGCCATTTACGCCGTCGACTACACCACTTCCAAACGCTAAATATTCTTGAACTTTTCCAAAAAAACCACCTACGGTCGTTTCATCAGGATTATTTGGATTAGAATCAACAATAGTACGTTCAATTACTCCGCTTACTGTCATATCAATATTAATATTGTTGATGAGTCCAACCTCCAAATACCAATCACTCTCCAGGCCGCAGGTACAGGGATCGAACAATGCATAAAAGTCTGAATATACCCAATAATAATTATTGTTGACTCCGCTATTCAGGTAACTAGTTGGTGAATAATGATGTGCATCTTTTTGCATTTCATTCATTGAAAAGGTGGTCGTTCCTAATTGGTTAAGAATTGCTGTTTGTCTTCTTGAGGTGAAATCGTTCGAAGGTTTTTTGTAAGATAATGTAACCGCTGCCGCCGTGTAAGGAAATTCACCTGAGTTTACAATATTCGCAAACACACGCACCGTTCCGTTGTAACGATTGTATAAAACAAAAAAGGGTGTTTTAACTCCCGCGTCTGCCGTTCCAAAAGAACGGTAAAGTAGCTCCCATCCATCAGCAGGTGCAAAGTCTTTTACCGTTGCGTTTGCCAGATTAAAGGTGGTGGGGTTCAAACTTTGATCAAAATAAGGATTTACAATAGTAGTTTCAACTCCGAGTGATCCTTGGCCGCTTTGGAGATATATTGTAAAATTTGGAGTTCTCCAATCAAACGCGTTTAGAACTTGGTCGGGATTTGTCGTCACTGTATTAATAGCGCATCCATTTTCGGATACATTAATATTAGCTTGCCCAACTACATTGTTGAACAGGGACAGCAAGAAAATTATATATAGAAATTGTTTTTTCATGAATCATTGTATTTTAGCACCAATAAAAGTTCGTCTAGGAAAAGGCGTACCTAATGTCAACGAATTAATGACTGGCGCAGAATAATAATTAATAGTTATTTTGTTCGTTTTTGGATCGAAAAGTCCATTTGTAGATTCTTCTAAAATATTAGAGTCTTCATCATAGACGATATAATTGCCGACATAAGGTACTTGAGAACTTCCCCCGCTAACGAAACATCGGGTTGTAGCACCCAAATCATCCCCAATTGGCACCCAGTTTTGATTGCCTTCCGGAATGTTGAGCATACTTAAACCGATAGAATAACCAGCGGCCGAAAACAGATTAGGGATTCTCGCTGTATCGATCTTAACCGTAAAGAAATGAGTAGGATCATTGGTGTTATATCCATAATACAATCCAGCCAACGGATCGGGTTCAACATTGCGAATGGTCAAATACTTTACTACCGTATCTATACCATCGTCATTTGGAAAACAAATGGTATTTGGTTTTGCATGAACGATCAAACGAACAGGGATGGTGCCAATAGTGTCTCCGAAGTACAATCCAAAATCTTTTGTTGTTTGGGATATGGTATTGTTTCCAACTTGCCACTCGTAACTTTGGGCGTTCTTGATGTTAGCTGAGAAATAAACGTAAACTGTATTTTGATAGGTAAAGTTTGCCGGGTTGCCATCATTGTAAGTAATGGGTACAGCAATCGTATCCAGTTCAATAAACTGATCTCCAAACATCTCCCCCATCTTAAAATCAGCACTTACCTCTTTGGCACAGTCACAATTGTTTTGAGCTGTCATCTCAGGCTGCACTTTTTTACAAGAGCTTACCAAAGCAGCAAGCAGCAACAAACAACCAACAAACTTTTTCATACGAGTGTTTTTCAATAAATGTGGCATTACCTTAAAAGCAAGTTATTACTTCTCTTCGAGGTTTTTCATGCGTTCTTCCAATTCCAAAATGTACAAGGTTAGTTCCTCTACTTTTTCGAGCAATACACGATTCAACTCACCCAAATCAACGCCGTTTTGCTCAAATTCTTGTGCAGAAGGCACATTTGGCAGGTGACTATTGGTGTTGATGTATTGTTTTAACTCTGCCAATGGCATGAGTTTGTAATCGGGTTGGAATACGTAATCAGGAATCGCCGCCAATGTAGTGGTGTATTTGCGGGCATATACTTCACCATTTGCTTTAACGGCAAAGTTGCGCGTAGTACCGGTTGTTCCCATTACCTGAATAGCATTATCGGTAAGCGCTTTTGATTGGATGGATAAACCATATTTGCCTGTTGAACTGTTGTTTATAAACAAGCCATTGTCACCCGTTCCGATATTGAAATAAGCGCTGGTACTGGCAGTTAAAGAACCGCTAATATTTCCTGCCCAGATGCGGTTCGATGAACCCGAGTAACGCATGTACGCACCATTCGATGAAAGGGTTAAATCTTGTTTTTCCAGGTTTTCAATCACGCCGCTTGTTCCACTCATACGAATTAACAAACCATCGGCATTGGTAAGACCTGAAGTGGTATTGGTTAAACCTAAACGTGAGGTTTTACCGAAGTTTTGAACATATCCGGCTTGGGCTGGGGTTATTAAATTACCGTTAATGTCATAAACCGCAGGTGTTCCGGGAACAGTTACTGAATAATCTGTTGTTCCGTGCAATTGTAGCGTAAAATTGGGGGTTGTACTACCAATACCAACATTTCCGGTAGTTGGCCATGGGTTAGAATTGTTTTGTGCAAAGGTAGTTGATACCATAGTGGTTGCCAGCAAAAAAGTGGCTAGTTTACTTGATTTCATTTGATTGATTTTAGTTGTTAAATTATGGTTCAAAATTATCCATAATTTTGACTGCGATTTAAAAAACCTGAAAATTTTTTTAAAAAACAGACAACGGTTCCTATCAGCACACAAAAATTGTGTAACCATTTCAACGATTCAACTTATAACGGTCAAATCTTCTACCTTAAACACATGAAAACACTTCTTAGTTTACTTCTTTTATTTCCGATTACCGTTGTTGCTCAATACACTACAAAGGACCCGCAATTGCAAGCTTTGTATCAAGCGCCAAGCAAACAACAATTGAATTGGAGTAATACCATTTATTACATGTCTTCTGCAAATGCCGCTAAAGAAAACAAGGTGCAAAGTGTCACTGATTATTTGATTTCAAAACGAGGCAAGAAAGAAGAGTTAAACACAAAAACCTTCGATGCTCAAGGTAGAATTGTGCAGCTGAATCGGAAAAACAGCAAGGAAGTGTATACCTATGTGGACACATTGTTGACAGAAGTGACCACCACCACCAAACGATCAACTACCAAGCGAACGTATGAATATGATCAGGAGGATAGAATGATTGCTTCTAAGTACTATAAAGATGATAAATTGGTGAGCGCTTTTCGGTTTGAGTACTTTGACCAGATCAGACGCACATTGGTGGAACACACGGTTTACAAACGAAAAACCACCGTTTCTGCAATCAAAACAAGTTATGATGAGTTGCTGAAAAAGCCCACTGCAGCAGTGTTTACCGTGAATGGTGAGGTAAAAAAAACGTGGAATTACGATTGCAAAGAAAAAGGTGAATTGGTGAAATCGTCAACAGAAGTTGTTTCCAGTCAATGTAAATTTCAGCAAGACAACAACGATGGCTCATACAGCGTATTTATACGTTCAATCGAGCAGGGGAAAACCTACTTGACACAAACAGACTTTTCGAAAGATTCGATTTTTATCAGTCAGCATAAATATTTCAATGACACCGTTTTGGTGGAAGAAACGGTGAAGAATGGAAAAAATTATAGCTACAAGTATTATTCTGAAAA
>JBILJP010000279.1:0-7131 GCA_044377135.1 Fluviicola sp. | reverse complement strand
TCCGTGTATTCTGTGGCTAAAATTACGTGTGAAATCTGTGGAATCCCCTGTACAAAAGCACCTCCCAACCATCACTGCAAAACTACTCACATCGTGCCGTCAGGAAGTGCTTTCATTTGCGTTCTACCGGAATCAGAATGATTGTTTCCAGACTTTTCTCCAAAACATGCTCGGGATCGTTCAGGAAAATCAGGTGATAGGTTTCTTTGATTGTAAGATTTTGCTCCACAGTAGATTGTGTCATTTCGTTTACCGTGTCGGTAATGGTTTCATAACTGCCTTTGTGTACTTGTTTCATGCACCATTCTTCTACAATGCGTTCGTAGCGAATCTGCACCACCCAGCTATCGCGGCGCAATTCCAACGATCGTTTCACGGCTTTATCATAATCGTTCCAAGTCACGCCATCGGGTAAACGTAGCATGAGTTTGTAGGATTGCGTATCACCGTGCAACGACCCATCGAGTTTGCGCAATTGTTCAAACAACGGTATTTCCCATTTCACACCGCGCGCATTCAAGAGTTGCTGTAATTGTTCGGCAACTACCTGCATCGACCATTCCAATTCTTCCGGATCAACGTGGGTTTTTCCGATGGTCGAAATAGTGAGGTAATGAATCAAGCCTTGTTTCACCAAATCAGGATGATTGTTTGATAAAGAGTCACTTTCACTTGTAAACGGAGATTGGTTCTGTATTCTCATAATTCAACGGTTTAGTTCACAATAACAGATTGAATCCATTGATGAAATTCTTCCACCATTTGCTCATTAAAACGGGTGGGGAAAAGCGATCCCAATGATCCGTCGACATTGCGCTGATAACTTTCTTCTATGGTGGGAATCAGCAGGAAATTGTGATCGGTATCGGTTAATTCAAGGAAGGTTGCATTGCCCGGATGATAGGTATTGATCAAGTTTACCACTTCGCGGTGCGAAAAATCATTGACTACCTGAATATCGGTTTCTCCCCAAGCAGAAAGTACTTTACAATCGGTTTTGGCCCAAATGGCAGCGATGTTCTGATCGTTGAGTGTTTGACTGAAGGATATATCACGCGTCAGAAAGCTATTGGTGCCTACGTAATTCATATCACGACGTAAAATCCGGTCGTATTCGGGGTTGGTAGAAACAATATCAAGCGGTTTCTTCTTGTTCACCAACAATTCATACAGCAAGGTTTGATAGAGCTTCATGTCGCGTTCATTCTGCAAGTAGTCAATTCCCAATCGCGGATTTTGAACTCTCAGCATTTCCGTGAGGTATTCCAACCACGGTTTTACGGTCAATCCCATGGCGATCAATCCTCTTACATGATTGCCGTCGGCTACAAACGGTGCTTCCATTGCTCCCAATGAGTGACCGATGATGATGATGTTGTTGGTATCCGCATCCGGATGTTTTTTTAGCGCTGCCAATGCCGCACGAAACGAGTTTACTTCTGTGGGGAAATCAATGTCTTCGCAAGCCGGCGTGTTGTAGGAGTCGCCCATGCCCGGTTTTTCAGCACGCATTACCAGGTAACCTTTATTGGCCAAACCATACAACAGTTTGCGGTAAACGTGTTCTTCCCACATGTTATCAAGGCTCATGCACGACAATCCGGGAATAAACAAAATGGCAGGCTTTTTACCAGGTGTGGCGGTTTGCAGGTACATGGTGCTGATTTGTCCGCCCATAAACGGAAACGAACCGTATTCGAGGGATAAATCTCCGGCATCTTCCCGCGGATTGGCAATGGCCTTTCCTTTCAATACTTTTTCGTTGTTCCCGCGAATTACCGTGAAGGAAACGTCATCACCTTCGCGCAATTTCAACGAAGGTTGTAACACGTCTTCAAGCGATTCTATCGCAGTAGTATTGATGCGAATAAGGATGTCTTTTTCTTTGACTTTGAGCGCCTCTGCTGTTGATCCGGGAATTACCTTCAGTACACAAACACCGCGGGTTTCGGTAATGTTGAGTTCTTTTCTACGTGCTTCGGTAAGTTTTTCAACCGCTATTCCTTTATTGGCAACACGTTTCAACGGTTGTGCGAAAGAAGCAACTGAAGTCAGCAGGAAACATGCAATCAGGTATTTTAAATACATACTTGTCTTTTTATTTCTAAAGCAAATCTAAGAGATGACGGGTTGACGTATTTGTCAAATCCTGCTATTTATTAGAAGAAACCAAAGAGGTAACAAGTGGTGTTATTTCAACAAAAGAGAAGGTGCTGTTCCGGTGTGTTTTTTGAACGCTTTACTGAAGCTGAATACATCCGAAAAGCCGCACAAAAAGGCTACGTCTGAAACCGAATGTGCTTTGTTGATCAAAAGCGAATGCGCATTTTCAATGCGTTTTCGAATCAGGTATTGATGCGGACTGATGCCCATCACCGCCTTAAATAAACGGAAAAAGTGGTATTCCGACAGGTTACATGCTTGCGCCACTTGTTCGATACTCAGCGGTTGCATGTAACACGCGTTGATGTATTCTTTTCCGCGAAGTACGCGACGCAAGAGTTCTTTTTTGGTTTCCGACTTTACAGAACGCACCGATTGCAGTTGCTTAAAAATCGGAATGTGATCGGCAATTAGCTGCTCCGACAAATGGTAATAAAATTCCTTGCTGAATTCGTGTTTCTCGAACGGAGAGCTGGATAATTCAGCACTTAAGGTATTCAGGGTTTTTCCTAAAGAGGTTTGATGAGAAGGGTAGAAGCTTTCAAAAAAATCGGAGGTTGTAAAAAAACGATCCAGGTTTTGATCGGCAATAGCACTATCGGGTTCCAGATAACTGGCTACCACTTCTGAAAGGATACTTGGCGCGATATCAATACAAAGTGCTTTTACAATCTTTTCGCTGTCAATTTCAACGGCGCCGGCAGAATGGGTGTTTGCTAATAAATAATGCTGATTTTGAACTTGAAACCGATTACCGTTGACGGTGTAATTTTCGCACCCTTCAAGTACATATTTAATGGAAAAACTGCGAAATACAAGGGGAGTAGATTTGAGGTCGCGCAACATGGAATAGTTGATCAAACTACCGTTTCTCGGAAGCTGTTCAAATACCAGGTTTTGTTCGTCAATAACGTTGTACATCACATGTCTTTGCACAAACATCCAAAAAAATGAAGTGAAGAAAGGTGTGAATTTGATGAATGGTCGCTGGGCTGTTTGAAGTTTCAGTGGAAATAAGTCTATTTTGGGTTCTAAAACTGCTCAATGTAAGACTTTAGCGAATCATCCAAAGCCAGTTCAAGTTTCTTTTTTAGTCGTTGACGCGCTTTTTTAACGGTATCCGGTGCAACACCTAAAATGGAAGCAACTTCTTTGTTGGTGAGCTTGATTTTTAGAAAAGCACAGTGTTTTTCTTCATTGATGGTTAAATCCGGATGCTTTTCGTTTAATCGTTTAAAAAACTGCTGGTTAGCAATATCAAAGTGCTTCAAAAAATTATCCCAGTATTTATCGGATTGCAAGCCATGTTGAACCAGCTCTTTGAGTTCTTTCATGCGGGCTTCTTTTGGCTGAAATTCCATCTTAACACGCAGTTCTTCAAACGTTTGTCGGCTTAAGTCTAGTTTTAGATTGGAAAAAGCAACTTCTTTGTTTACCTGAAAAATGACTTGTTCCTTTTCGTCAAGTTTTGTGACCAGGCTGTCGGTTTCATTTTTCTGTAAAAGCAGTTCATCGGTTACATTGGTTCCTTCCAGCACAAATCCGTTTACAGAGGAATCTTCCAACAGATGAATCACATTAAAATCGATTGCCAGGAACATGTCTTGGTTCCAAATACATCTGAAACGCCCAGATTCGTAAGGTTTTAAGGTGAGAATTAGTTGGTTGAAAAGCGCATATTGTTCACTACCAATGGCTTTTTCCAACGATTGTCCTTTTGCGAAAATAGCAGGAATTGTTTTCAGAAAAGAGGGATTGTATTCGGTAATTGCCCCATTTTCATTCAAAATCACAACCGGATTATTGCTTTTCATTTGCATTTCGCGAATGCGTAGTTCTTTTTCACTGAGTTCAATCATTTTCCTGGAAATATCCGAATTGGCGACTTCCAGCAAGGTTGATTTTTGCTTCATTCGTTCTTTTTGACGATAAATCAATACAGTGATGTAAACCAGCAATGTCACTACAATGAAGGAGGCTGTCATCACTATGGAGAAAAAATTGTTTTCATAAGCCAATCGTTTATTTTCTAAATCAGCAGCCTTTTTCTGAATTCGTTGTTTATTGAGTTTGCCGGTCATGGATAACAATTCATGGTGTTGTCGTAGTGAATTGTAGGCTTCAATGAGCGCATCTATGTTGGATTTTGCCTTAAGAGAAGCTATGGCATTCCATTCTTCGTTTTCACGGTGTAAAAAATAATAGGCCGAGTCAACTTGGTTCAATTGATTGAAATAAATGGATAAATAGTTAAAGTATTTTTTTCGTTGCTCGGGTAGAAAAGTGGAAAAGCAATGTTTTTTGGTAATACTTCTCCAGTACATAAATTCTGTTGGTTGCTGCTTGTGACTATAGATTTGCATGTAAAGTAGTCCCATGTCGGCAATCCATTTCGAGACATTCGAATTGAAATACCATTTTTGAACCGGTTTTAAGTAAATCAAGGCAGAATCGTATTGATGCTGGTTGATTTTGATTTGGGCAATTCCTTCGTTTCCGTAATAGGGAATGTTACGCGTTTTGGTGGCAACCGTTGAACTTAATCTGTAATAATACAGCGCTGAATCTTGATTTTTTAATGCGTAATGCGCTTCTGCCATGCTCCAATAAGCAAACGGAAGATTCGATTCTTTGGGCGTCATTTTTAATTTTAGCGCAAGCGATTTACGGAAGTAGTTCAAGGCACTTTTGTAGGCTTCAAACGTGAAATACAATTCACCAATTGAGTAATAAGAGTGCGCGTAAAGGAAACGATCTGTTTTTTTGAAGTTGGTTTGAGCTTTTAGGTAATAATTAATGGTGGAATCAAAATTGCCTGCATTGTAGTAATAATCGCCTAGTTGAGAATGTGCCAAACCCAGCGCACGCATGTCTTTCTTCTTGAAAGCATTCATTCGCTCTTGATGATACTGACCGAGTATTTGTTTCCCCTTTGGTCCGTTTAGCGTTGCGCCGTAAGTCTGATTGATCGTTTGTGCCGAACCACTAAATGCTACTAGTAGCAGGGTGAAAAAAAGTCGTGCTGTTAACATAGTTCTAATCTCACTGCGAAACTAGAACCTTGAGATTGTCTGAATGGATTTTCTGGATTAATTAAGTGTTAATGTCCCCTAAATGTCTCCTTGTCTTACCCGCCATTTGTCCCCCTGATATGAACAAAGATTGGAATTGTTCGGTGGAACTTTGCGGAAACAAAATCTTAAATAAAGAAAGAAACAGATTATGAAAACTAGTATGCTTTTCGGGCTTTTTTTACTGATGGTTGCTCAAGGCTTTGCCCAGGTAATTCATCCGTACTTACAAGCTCCAACATCAAATTCCATGTATGTAAACTGGAAAACGAGTTTCACCAATACTCCTTCGGTTATCTATGGAACAAGTCCGCAAAACATGAACTCAACCGTAACCGGTTCAGCTTCACAATTCATTGATGGTGGTTACAGTGGTAATTATTACTACAACACGGTGCAATTTGTGAACCTCCTTCCAAATACAAAATACTATTACAAAGTTACTTCAGGCGCCGATTTTTCAGATACGCTGAGCTTCAAAACGCTTCCGTTACCCGGACAAGCAGCATCAGCAGACGGACATATTCGCTTTTTGATTATGGGTGACAACCAGATTCAAACCAGCGGTCGTTATGATTCGTTGGTGGCTTCAGCTAAGCGAAAAGTTTTTGAACGTTGGGGCGGAGATCCTTCAGACAATATCGGGTTAACATTTATGGTGGGCGATCAAGTCGATTTAGGAAACCTGAATCAATACGAAAACATCCATTATGCCTACAACCAGGCTCTTTCAGGATATGTTCCGATTCAAACAACGGTCGGGAATCATGAAACCTATGGTGCTTTGGGCTTGAGTGCTTATTATTCGCATTTCTATATGAACCAAATGACCTATCAGGGCATTAGTTCAGGAACCGAAAATTATTATGCGTTGCAAGCAGGAAATGTCTTGTTTTTGAGTTTGAGTTCAGAACATACTGGTGCGGCACAATTCAGCTGGGTTCAACAGGTAATGACAGCGGCCGAAAACGATCCTACGGTAGATTGGATTCTAACATTCAGCCACCGACCTTATGAAGCGGAACAATACGTTGGCGATATTTCAACCTGGGTAAAGAATACGGTGGTTCCTTACTGTTTGCAATCAGAAAAATACCTGATGCATGTTGGAGCTCACCATCACCTATACGCGCGCGGTCAGTTTAAAGATGATCCTGTCTACAATATCATTTCGGGCGGAACAGCTTGGGATCAGTATTGGGGACAATCCAACGAACAAGATTTTGATTGTGTGCAAAAAACCATTTCCAATTGGTGTTACCAGATCATGGATGTTGATGTTGTAAACGGAAAAGTGGATATTGAAACGTATTCCATCGGAAGCCCGATGATGTTTGCCAACAATGAATGGAAAAACAATGAAGTGGTCGATTCGTTCCACCGCTACAAAAACCAAGCTGCTCCAAACCAACCCACAATTACCAACGTCTTTGGTGATTCATTGCAATTGCCGGTAACCATTACCACAACACCTTATTCGTCCACTACTTCTGAGTTGCTCAATTCAACCGAATTTCAGATAGCACAAACAAATGATTTTTCGGTGTTGGAATTGAGCAAATACCGCGATTTTGAAAATCTGTTTGGTCAGGAACCCGGACAACCCGCCGATTCGTCACATGATTTGAATGCCGGAGTTAATATTCAGGAATACACCATTCCTGTAGGATTGTTGCCGAATGGATTACATTTTGTGCGTGCACGTCACCGTGATCGTAACTTAGAATGGTCTTCATGGAGTTTAGTGGATTCTTTTACCGTTTACAATTCATTTTCCAGTGGTCCGCTTGTAATGATGGATACCAACGAATATGAATTGGGAACGCCTTTGGTGGCAACTTATCTGAATGGCCCGGGCAATGCTACGGATTGGGTTGGAATTTATAAAATGGGAGAT
>JBILJP010000278.1:0-7138 GCA_044377135.1 Fluviicola sp. | reverse complement strand
AAGATTTAGGATTGGAAGTTTCCAAATCGAACCTGCAACGTATCCCAACAACGCCGGTTGAATTTACCGAAGAACAATTGACAGATATTGAAAAAATGCTCGATAAAATCGAAGACGACGATGATATCCAGCAGGTGTTTACCAATATTGCATAACTGCACAACCCGTATCTTTAAACAATACGGGTTTTTTTATGTTTATTCGATTATATGACATCCGCATTCCTCAAAGCCGAATGGCGCAAATTAGCAATGGCCAACTATACTGTGGACCCTTCGATTTTGTTGCCCTATCTACCCAAACACACCGAGTTGGATCTTTGGAACGGACGCTGCTATGTGAGTCTGGTTGGTTTCATGTTTCTCAATACAAAACTGAAAGGCATCAAAGTGCCGCTTCACATCAATTTTGAAGAAGTAAACCTGCGATTTTACGTGCGCTACAATGATGCCGGAGAATGGAAACGCGGCGTGGTGTTCATCAGTGAAATAGTCCCGAAAGCCGCGCTGAGTTTTGTAGCCAATACCATTTATGGCGAACATTATGAGACCATGTCTATGCGTCACGATTGGCAGGAAAATGATCAAAGCCGTTTGGTAGAATACCGCTGGAAGAAAAACAACCACTGGAATACCTTTCAGCTATCGGCAGATCTGTCGCCAATTGAAATGGAAATCGGGAGTGAAGAAGAATTCATCACCGAGCATTTTTGGGGCTATACCAAACGTAAAAAAGGATTCACATCGGAATATGGTGTTGAACACCCGCGCTGGCAGGTGTATCCGGTACAATCGTATCACATCGATGCTGATTTCGAAGAACTTTATGGTGCAGACTTTGCCTTTCTACAACAAGAAATACCTGTTTCGGTGTTATTGGCAGAAGGCTCGGAGATCATCGTGAGAAAAGGAAAACGGATTCGTCAATAAAAAGTAAGTATTGATATACGAGACGTGTTAGTCCACCACGAATGAACGAATCATTTATTGGACTTTTCATTTTACGAATCGTCTCGAAAGATTGCATAAATGCAATCCTAGATATTAGTGAATAGACAAGGTCTGTATTCGCTAAAAATTCTATCCGGCTCGTCATTCGTTCATTCGTGGTGAAAAAAGCCTATTCGTCAAATCCCTGAATTCAGCAACAGAAACTAATTGAACAACCGATCGTTGAGAATCAATTTCCACCGACGCATTCACTGGCAGAGATATCCGTAATTTTCCGCTATGAATTTTATTGACATCTTACTCATCATTCCCATCGGATATGCTGCTTACAAAGGATTCAAGCACGGTTTCGTGATCGAACTCTTTACCTTGCTGGCTATTTTGGTCGGAATTTATGTCGGTATCCATTTTTCGGATTTCATTGCCGCGTGGATGAAAGAAACCTTCGAATGGGATTCACCTTACTTGCCTGTAGTAGCCTTTACCCTTACGTTTCTGGCCGTGGGCGCTATGATTTATTTCGGCGGAAAGATGGTAGAGAAAATGGTGAAAGCCGTGGCACTCGGTCCGGTCAACAAAGCCTTCGGAATTGTATTCGCCACACTCAAAATGCTCTACATCCTAAGCGTGTTGCTGGTACTCATAGAATCGTACGATGAAAAAGGCGATTTTTTCCCCGAGAAAACCAAAGAAAGTTCCTTGCTGTACGAACCGGTGCGCGATATTTCCATCAAAACCGTTCCGGCACTTTCAGAAAGTACCATTTTCATGAAAAATGCGTTAAAGCCTGAAACGGATAGTACCGGACTCACCATTGATCAAGTGTTGCGCGCCAAAGAGGTAGCCGACAGTTTGGGTCTCGATGCCTCCGATGCAAAACAAATACTCGAAATTCATGAGAAATACGGCAAAAAAGACTAGTCTGTTAGTATTCGCAGTACTTCTTGCTCATGCAGCTTCGGCTCAATTGTTCAAGAAAAAAATCGAACTGCCCGAGAGCAAACTCATGATGGTGAAAATGGGTCCGTTGGTTGGTTTGGAACAAGGCAAATACCTCAATTTCAACTTCGGGATGGAACGCCAATGGCAGCAACTCAAGCTCGTCAAGCCGCAAACACACGCGGCCAACTTTCAACTCGATTACAATTTCAAATACCGCGTCATGGGCGCTCAATTGGGTTATTGGTTCAAAGTAGGTCGACTAAACCTCACTTACGGCGGTCGCCTTTCCTGGCACACCGATTACGATTATCATCGCTTTGCCATCGCGCCCAACGTAGGTTACAAATTCCTGCAAGCGCACCTGCAAATGGGCGTGAACATCATGCCGCGCAACAAAAACTTCCCGGAAGTGAATACGTTTTATGCGTCGTTGAGATGGGTGTTTATCAATGATCGGGATTTTAAGCGGAAGAATTGATATACATTTGCTCGCTGAACACTACTTCATAATCGTTGAGTAAAATACTGTAACTTGCATTGAAAAAAACCAGAATGAAAACAATCTTTCTTTTACCACTTATATTAAGTCTATATTTCTTCAATAACCGAGCATTTTCGCAAGATTTAATAGAGGAAACTTCACATAAAATAGGGTATCGAATTGGGGAATTAGATAACAACGATGTTTATTCACTTGGTAACTATATAATTCCAAATTATTTCGATGAACCCTATGCTTTAGTAACATTCGAAGGTAAATCTCTTAGAAGATTATATACATACAATGGCAAAGAGGAAGATTATCATAAATGGTTTATACACCACAATCAACTTTATTCAGTTTCTTCTTCGAAAGTAGATGATGAAGATTATAAACTACGGCTCAAACAATACGATATAAATTTTCATGTTGTCGATTCAACCATCTTGTTTCAAGATTCTATGAAACAATATAATAACTCAACTATTTCTTTTAAACAAGATGATAATAGCTTTTCAATTATAGGTTTGTCAGGAATGGTCGATAGCCTTGGGTTTGTTGCAATAATCAATTTAGAAACAAAAGAATCACTCTTCAAATCATTTTCAATACCTAGTTTCGATCGATATACCTGTACGGATTTCACTTGGAATAAGCGACAAGAACTAATTGCCGTTTTCGAAGGAAGCGAAAATATGAACCCGAGGTATCGAGAGAGTAAAGCATCTAAAAAATGGAAAACATATCTCATGAACTTATCCGCACCAGAAGTACTGTTTGTGCCAGTTTCAGCCGAGATTGACAGCATGGTTATTAGAAGTTTTAAATTGCTTAAACTAAATGAAAGAGAGACAATATTAGGTGGTTTAGCTTTTGCAATAGTTGGTGAGAAAAAACAACAAAAATCTTACTTTTATGGCTACTATAAATCAATTTTAGGTTTTACGAACACAGAATTTCGGGATAAAAAATTTCTGAACGCTAAGACTATTTTTGATTCTACTCTTTGGATCAAATATCAATTCGATGATTTTGAAGATCTATCAAGCCAAAAGTTGAATAACCTTTTTTTGAAGGAAATTCGCTTATTAAACAACGAAAATCTACTTTTTATTTCGGAAGTAAATACTATTTTGACGGGAGGTGGTTCTATTTCAACAACAGTTTCTGCAACGAATATGTCTCAAATGTCTAGCCCAAATAGCGCACCAAGTTACACCACACGCACTGTTGGGAGCACTACACATGGAATAAGCTATCTTTCGGATGAAGATATTATTATTTCAAAGATAATTGAAGACAGTGTAGTTTGGAATACCAAACCTAGACATTTATTCCAAAGACCCTTGTCGATAACCCATGCTGATTCTTATCATTTAACCAATCCCTGCTATCTTTTAATTCAATTTGATGATGAGCAATTAAGCATCTATTATGACGATGATAAGAAGATATTTACAAAAGAAGGCAAGCTCAAAGATAGTTTTACACTTTTCGATTCACCTCATTCAGTACTTGTTGAATTCAAAATAAATCTCACTACAGGTAAAAGCGAAACGAAACCTGCTCTCAGTGATTTTAAATCCCGAAAGAACGAAGAGATTAGTGTGTATGGTTCTTATTTTGACGGCACAAATATTAAATTACTTATTAACTGTATAAGTGGTTTTTCTTCTAAAAGCAAGTATAAAACAACCCAAATAATGAAGTGATTCTAACGACAAGGCAATAACAATGATCGAACAGACCCTCCAAATATCATTCAAATCCAATCTCTTATTTGGCCCATCGAAACAACTTACTGTTTCAAAAGAATTCATTGAGCTAACGAAAGCCGGAAAATCAACTGAAAAGGCCATCCGTTTTGATAAAGCAGACATTGTTGCCTATCGTTTCGGTATTAAATGGATAAGTGGATACGCATTTACAATAGGTCGAGAATATCACATCTTTGTAAAAGACAAAGCTGATCGGGAGATGAAAATCAGTCTTCAATCATTGTATGGTTTCAAAAAGGCAGTACTTGGTGAGCAGTATTCAGAAATCATGCAATCTCTCTGGGTGAATCATTTCAAAGATTTAGCGAATGCATATTTGAAACAGTTATCAGAAGGGAATACAGTAACATTATGTGGAGTTCAACTAACCCAACAAGATGTTACCATTGAAACAAAAAATCGATTGATCAATAAAAAACTTGTTATTCCATGGGAACAGATCGGCACTAAAGATTATTATACCTATTATGCCCTATTCTCAACCGAAAATCCGGCAGATATAAACCGTGGATATTACTATATGGACGAATGGAATGCGGGTATTCTTTATACCGTAGTAGAAACATTGAAAGAACAATTTTCCGAATCGAATTAAACATAAACCTGTCGTTATAATCCACCAAAAAATCCCTATCTTTGAATGAACCCCATTACCGGTGTTCAATAGCGTGTAATCGATTCAACCACACTGAAAATCAACACGAACGAACAACACATCATTGATTACTATCACACATGGAATTTATCGATTATTACGGGATTCTGGGACTTGCCAAATCGGCCACTCAGGAAGAAATAAAGAAAGCCTATCGCAAGCTTGCCCGAAAATACCATCCCGACCTCAATCCCAACAACAAGGAAGCTGAGAAAAAATTCAAGGAAATCAACGAGGCGCATGAAGTGTTGAGTCATCCCGAAAATCGAAAAAAATACGATCAATACGGCAAAGACTGGAAACATGCCGACGCTTACGAAGAAGCCCGCAAACAACAAGGTCAATCGCAATCGCGCCAAAGTACCGGTCAGCGAACACAAACAGGCGGTGAATACTCCGGCGATTTTTCCGATTTCTTCGAATCAATGTTTGGTGGAGCAGGACGACAAAACAGTCAAACGCGATTTAGAGGACAAGACATTCAGGCAGAACTACATTTGCAACTAACCGACGTATCCAAAACACAACAGCAAACACTCACCGTCAACGGTAAAAACATCCGACTCACATTCCCGGCAGGCATCGAAAACGGGCAAATCATTAAGATTGCCGGGCACGGAGCTCCAGGCGTAAACGGCGGTCCGAACGGCGATTTATACATTACCTTCTCTATTGAAAACAACACTTCTTTCAAACGAGACGGTAACAACCTGCATAGTTCGGTTGAACTGGATCTCTACACAGCCTTGCTGGGTGGCGACATATTCGTGAACACCTTCGATGGTAAAGTAAAACTGAAAGTAGCTCCAGAAACCCAACCCGGAACAATTGTCAAACTGAAAGGAAAAGGATTTCCGGTCTACAAAAAAGACGGCGAGTTCGGTGATTTGTACATTACCTACTCGGTCAAACTCCCAACCGGACTTTCAGAAGAAGAAAAAGAATTGTTGTCGACATTAAAAAATAAAAGAACCCATGAAAACGCCTAGTTTAATTCAAATAGAACAAGTGTGCATTCATTGCAAAGTTGATGTGTCTTTTATTCATTCCTTGCACGAACTCGGCCACATCGAAGTGATTCTTGAAAACGATGATCATTTCATCACCGAAGAACAATTAAAGACGTTGGAAAGCATGATTTACTTTCACACCGAACTGCACATTAACCTCGAAGGTGTAGATGCCATTGCTCATTTACTCAAGAAAATTGAAACACTGCAAGATGAACTAACGGTAACTAAAAACAGGTTGAATGCTTATTTGACTGAGTAAAGGCTAATTATTCCTTTGGTGATCTAAGTTGAATGAATTTTCTTTCAAAAAAGATAACACTTTCTAAATCAAATATTCATCCATATTAACGTTACGATAAATGGTGAAGAAATACCAAAGAGTTTTTGTAACTTACCACAAAAAACGCCATGAAACACTTCACTTATCTTGCTCTCGCTTTTTCAACCGTCATCATAATCAACGCCTGCAGTTCTCCGGAAGCACCGAAAACCGTTCCCGAAACAGTAGAAAACTGCACCTATACCTACGATCATTCCAGTTCAGTCTTGGAATGGACAGCCTATAAATTCACCGACAAAACAGAGGTCAAAGGAACGTTTACCCGCATCACTATGAAAGACGGTGGCGCCGCACAAGATCCCAAAAGACTCATACAATCTCTTTCCTTTACCATTCCCACTTCAACGATTGAAACCCAAAACCCCGAACGCGATGCCAAAATTGCGCAGTTTTTCTTCGGAACAAGCATTGAAACCATTACCGGTAATATGGGAATCTTGAACGACGATGGCACGGTTTCCATTGAAATCACCATGAATGATGTAACCAAAAAAGTACCCGGAACCTATATGCTCGAAGATGGCAACTTTGCCTTTCAAGCAACCATTGATGTGGCCGAATGGAACATGATTCCCGGATTAAACGCCTTGAATAAAGTATGCCGCGAGTTGCACAGAGGTCCCGACAAGGTTTCCAAATTATGGTCGGAAGTGGATTTGTTGTTTACCACGAACCTAAAAGCCGATTGCGAATAACTTGCGGATTACAGATTGCAAATTATCCGATTGCAGATTGATTACCTGCCAATTCTGCAATCTGCCAAGCCGTAATTTGCCAATTTGTAATCTACCAATCTGTAATCTACAGCTATAAAACAATATATTTGTCGATTCGAAGTTATACGTATACAAGAATTTGGATTGATCAAACACATGTCTAATAAACAAATCACCCTTTTAGGACTGCTTACACTGTTTTTGGTTGCAGCGTGCTCTACAGAAAAGAACACCCTGTTAAGTCGCTCGTACCATAGCACAAC
>JBILJP010000277.1:0-7150 GCA_044377135.1 Fluviicola sp. | reverse complement strand
TTGAAAATGGGTGGTTTGTTGGCCGTAAACAAAGGTTCAATCGACCCACCGACATTTACCATTATCGAATACAAACCCAAAAAAGCCACCAATAAAAAACCGATCGTTTTGGTTGGAAAAGGTGTGGTGTATGACACAGGAGGTTTGAGCTTAAAACCGACCGCCGGATCGATGGATTCGATGAAAAGTGACATGGCTGGCGCTGCTTGTATGGCCGCAACGATTTATGCCGCTTCGTTGATGAAATTACCTGTTCACTTGGTCGGATTGATTCCTTCTACTGACAACCGACCGGGACTCAATGCTTACGCACCGGGAGATATTGTGCACATGTACGACGGAACTACCGTTGAAGTACTCAACACCGATGCCGAAGGTCGCATGATCTTGGCAGATGCCTTGGCCTACAGCGACAAATGGAAACCTGAATTGGTGATCGATGCCGCTACTTTAACCGGCGCAGCTGTTCGCGCTATCGGAACAAAAGCTTCAGTGATGATGGGTAACGCCGATAAAAAATACTTCAAACTCTTGGATGAAGCCGGTATGGAAACGCACGAACGCGTTGTTCAATTGCCATTCTGGGATGATTATTTCGAAGAAATGAAATCGAAAATTGCCGACCTCAATAACCTGGGCGGACCTTACGCAGGAATGATCACTGCCGGAAAATTTCTCGAGCATTTTGTGAAAGCTCCGTATATTCACCTCGATATTGCAGGGCCTGCATTCTTAGAGAAACCGCAAGACTATAAAGGGTTGGGCGGATCTGGTGTAGGCGTAAGACTGTTAATCAACTTCTTAAAACGATTGAGCTAATGGAAAAAGAGAAAGAAAAAGTACGCGAAGAAGGAAGTCTCACTCCAATTCGTGTTGGAATCTCAGTTGGCGATATCAACGGAATCGGTCCGGAAGTGATCATCAAAGCCTTGAATGACAACCGTATGTTATTGGATTGCACGCCTATTATTTATGCATCGACCAAAACCATGTCGTTCCACAAAAAAACCATGGCCGAAAGCGAATTTAACTACCAAGCCTGCAAATCGGCGGCAGAAGCAGTGAATCGTAAAATCAACATTGTGAATTGCTGGAACGACGATATCGCATTTGAATTGGGAAAAGGCACCGAAATCAGCGGAAAATATGCCTTCTTATCCTTGGAAAAAGCGACCGAAGATTTGGCTTCGGGCAAAATAGATGTGTTGGTAACGGCACCTATTTCGAAAGAAGCCATCAGCAAAGCAGGTTTTCAATTTCCGGGACACACCGAATACCTGGCGCATTTAGCCGGTATGGAAGAAGCCTTAATGATGATGGTAAGTGGTAGTTTGCGCGTTGCCTTGGTTACCTCGCATGTTCCCCTGAAAGATGTTCCAGCTGCACTCACACGCGAAAAAATCGTACAGAAAATAAAAGCACTCGACGCATCATTGCGCAAAGATTTTGGCATTCAACGACCGAAAATTGCCGTGTTCGGTGTCAATCCGCATGCAGGTGAAAACGGAAAAATGGGTTCGGAAGAAAGTGAAATCATTTCACCGGCGATCAATACCGCAAAAGGCGAAGATATTTTTGCTTTCGGTCCTTTCCCGGCCGACGGATTCTTTGGGTCGCCCACACGCGATCAATTCGATGGTGTATTGGCCATGTATCACGACCAAGGTTTGGCGGCATTTAAAGCCCTAGCCTTCGAAGATGGGGTAAATTTCACCGCCGGTCTTCCGGTAGTGCGCACAAGCCCCGATCACGGTACTGCTTTTGATATTGCCGGACAAGATAAAGCAAGCGGACAATCCATGCGAAGCGCCATTTATTTGGCCATGGATATTTTCCGTACTCGACAGTTTTTGAAGGAGATAGCAGTCAATCCGTTACAGCCACAACCACAAGGTTCGGGCAAGAAAAGACCGCACTCGCACCATGACATTGAATAATTGATTGGAAAAAAAGTGAGTTATGAACATGTTTTAGTTTATTTTAATTACCTTTGCCCTCCAATTTTTGTACAGTGAAGAAACATTCCAGTGCGTTCGTAATCCACTTTGTTGGACTGAAACTCGGGACACACGAGTACGATTTTGAGATTGATAAAACGTTCTTTGAAGACATAAATTATTCTTTGATCGAAGACGGGAAAGTGCACGCGCACGTCTCGCTTCAGAAAAAAGAAACCATGATGATTTGTGAGTACACCATTACTGGAACGGTATTCACCAACTGCGATCGTTGCAACGATCCGGTTGAGTTACCGATCAATGGCACTTACCGAATCGTTTATAAATTCGGAGAAGAACTTTCGGACGATGAGAACTTAATTGTTTTGCATCCCGAATCGTTTGAACTCGACATTGCTCCGCAGCTCTACGAATTCATGTGTGTTTCATTACCCGCACGAATTCTCCACAAGCCAGGCGAATGCAATGAAGAAATGATGACCTTGTACGATTCCTATATTGTGAATCCGGGCGAGGAGGAAGATGACGACGACGAATGGGACGATGACGACGAAGATTGGGATGATGATGACTTAGGTGACGACGATGATGAAGATGATGATTCGGACGAACCGGAAGACAACTCAGACAAACCGATTGACCCACGTTGGTCAGCATTAAAAAATTTGAATTAAACAATCCGGCTCTTCAATGGGAATTGTACCCGGAAAAATAAATACATAAAATGGCACATCCAAAGCGCAAAATTTCGAAAACCCGCCGCGACAAACGCAGAACGCACGTGAAGGCAATTGCTAACAACATTGCAACTTGTCCTACAACAGGGCAACCTCACTTGTTTCACCATGCACACTGGCATGAGGGGAAATTGTACTACAAAGGAAAAGTAGTAGCAGAAAAAGAAGTAGCGATCTAATTTCGTTACGAAACTTTAATTATTCCTCCTGATGAAGATAGGAATTGATATTTTGGGCGGTGATTTTGCTCCCGAAGCTAACATTGCTGGGGCAGTACTTGCTAAAAAAGAACTTCCTCAGGATGTACAACTCGTGTTGATTGGCGACCAGGAGCAGATTCTGAGTGGCCTTAACGCGCTTGGTGAAAGCGGTGATGATTACCTCATCTCGCACGCGCCAGACGTTATTACCATGCACGATCACCCCACAAGGGCCATCCCTCAAAAACCCAATAGCAGTATTTCTGTGGGCTTTGATTTATTGGCGCGCAATGAAATAGACGTCTTTGCAAGCACGGGGAATACCGGTGCTATGCTTGTCGGATCTATTTATAAAATTAATACCATCCCGGGTATTATTCGTCCGTGTATCACTTCTGTGTTGCCAACAATAGATGGCGGTAACTCCATTCTATTGGATGTGGGCTCCAACGCAGATTGTAAAGCAGACGTGTTGTATCAATTTGCCGTATTGGGAGCACTTTACTCCAAAAACGTTTACGGCATTGAACATCCGCGTGTTGCTTTGCTCAACATAGGCGAAGAAGAATCCAAGGGAAATCTCCTGACCATTGCCACGCACAAACTCATGGCCGAATCAGACGAAATCAACTTCATCGGAAACCTGGAAGGACGCGATCTTTTCAACGGAAAAGCCGATGTGATCGTTTGTGACGGTTTTACGGGGAATGTGGTACTGAAAGAAGCTGAAGGCATCTACACGCTGATGAAAAAACGCGGTATTGTAGATGAGTATTTCGACCGCTTTAATTATGAAAATTACGGTGGAACGCCCATTTTAGGAGTCAAGGGAAATGTCATCATCGGTCACGGTATTTCAAACGATAAAGCAGTAAAAAGCATGTTACTGCATTCGTACGAAGTAGCAAAATCAGGATTGGCATCAAAAATTAACGAAGCATTTAATCAGTAGTATGAGTAAAATCACAGCAGCTATTACAGGAATTTGCGGATACCTTCCGGAAGAAATTGTGACGAATGAAGATTTGTCTAAGTTGGTCGACACTTCTGATGAGTGGATCACTTCCAGAACAGGAATCAAGGAACGCCGCATTTTACGTGACGGAGCTTGTTCAGACATCGCTGCGGAAGCTGTAAAAGGATTACTCGCTAAAACCAATACCGATCCGATGGGTATCGAATTGGTGATTTTGGCTACTGTTACTCCCGATTATCCGTTCCCAAGCACAGCCAATGTGGTGTGCGACAAAGTAGGCATGAAAAATGCCTGGGGATATGACTTAATTGCCGCTTGTTCAGGTTTCATCTACGGTTTATCAACCGGAGCATCATTCATCGAATCGGGTAAATACAAGAAAGTCATCGTTATCGGTGTAGATAAAATGAGCGCTATTCTCGACTACGAAGATCGTACAACATGTGTGATTTTCGGTGACGGTGGTGGAGCGGTTTTATTGGAACCGAACGAAGAAGGATTGGGTGTTGTTGATAGTATTTTACGTAGCGACGGTGCAGGTCGTCAGTATTTATTGCAACCTGCCGGAGGTTCGGCTATGCCACCTACGCACGAAACAATCGATCAACGTTTGCATTTCGTGAAACAAGAAGGAAAACAAGTATTTAAGTTTGCGGTAACCAATATGGCGGAAGTTTCTGCCGAAATCATGGAACGCAATAACCTTACTGCCGAAACGGTAGATTGGTTGGTACCGCATCAGGCAAACTTGCGTATCATTGACGCAACTGCCGATCGAATGGGCCTTCCGAAAGAAAAAGTAATGGTGAACATTCAACGTTACGGAAACACCACTGCTGGTACCCTGCCATTGTGTTTATGGGATTGGGAATCGCAACTCAAAAAAGGAGACAACCTTATTTTATCTGCCTTCGGCGGTGGATTTACATGGGGTGCCGTTTACCTCAAATGGGCTTATAATTCATAGAATAAACTATTTTTACCAACTTTTATAAAATCATTACTTATGAATCTGAATGAAATTCAAGACCTGATTAAGTTTGTTGCTAAATCCGGAGTTACAGAAGTGGAGATCGAACGTAAAGATTTCAAAATCACGATCAAATCCGAGAAACAACGTGCTGATCAACAGATCATCGTTCAAGCTCCTGCGCAAGTAGCCGCTCCGGTAGCACAACCTGCAGCCGCTATTGCTGCTCCTGCTGCTGCACCGGCACAAGAAGCTCCTGCTGCAAGTGACGATTCTAAACACATTACGTTCAAGTCTCCAATGATCGGTACCTTCTACCGTTCTGCCGGTCCGGACAAAGAAGCGTTTGTATCTGTTGGACAATCTGTAACCGCAGGAACAACTATTTGCATCATTGAAGCCATGAAATTGTTCAATGAAATCGAGTCTGAATTTACAGGTAAAATCGTAAAAGTATTGGTTGACGATGCGTCGCCGGTTGAATACGATCAACCATTATTCTTGATCGATCCTGCATAAGCAGTTGATGTGAAACCGCTAATGGAATTCCATTGCGGGAATAAACTTCAAATTTAAACGCGTTTTATCATGTTCAAAAAAATATTGATTGCCAATCGTGGTGAAATCGCTTTGCGTGTTATACGTACATGTAAAGAGATGGGTATCCGCACAGTTGCTGTGTATTCAACGGCTGATAAAGACAGTTTGCCCGTACGTTTTGCCGATGAGGCTGTATGTATCGGTCCGGCCGTAAGTAGCAAATCTTACTTATCTATTCCTAACATCATTGCTGCTGCAGAAATCACCAATGCAGATGCCATTCACCCAGGCTACGGTTTCCTTTCTGAAAACGAGAAGTTCTCGCGCATTTGCGGTGAACATGGTGTGAAATTCATCGGTGCAACGCCTGAGCAAATTGCGGGAATGGGTGATAAAGCTACTGCTAAAGCCACAATGATTTCTGCGGGTGTACCTTGTATTCCCGGATCAGTAGGCTTGTTGAAAGACCTTGACGATGCACGTGCGAATGCAGTGGTGGTTCGTTACCCTGTCATTTTGAAAGCTACTGCCGGTGGTGGTGGAAAAGGAATGCGCATCGTTTGGAAAGAAGAAGAGTTGGAAGCTGCCTGGGATTCTGCTCGTCAGGAAGCTGCAGCTGCCTTCGGAAACGATGGTATCTACATGGAAAAATACATTGAGGAACCACGCCACATCGAGATTCAGATTGCGGGTGATCAATTCGGAAGTGCTTGTCACTTATCCGAGCGCGATTGTTCCATTCAACGTCGTCACCAAAAATTGGTAGAAGAAACTCCTTCACCGTTTATGACCGACGAATTGCGTGAGCGCATGGGTGAAGCAGCTATTAAAGCAGCAAAAGCCGTACGTTACGAAGGTGTTGGAACCGTAGAATTTTTGGTGGATAAAAACCGTGATTTCTACTTCATGGAAATGAACACCCGTATTCAGGTAGAGCACACGATTACCGAAGAAGTAATCAACTACGATTTGATCAAGGAACAAATCAAATTGGCGGCCGGCGAAAAAATTTCAGGTAAAAACTATTACCCGCAATTGCACGCCATTCAATGCCGTATCAATGCCGAAGATCCGTACAATGATTTCCGCCCTTCACCGGGTAAAATCACAAGTTACCATTCTCCGGGCGGACATGGTGTGCGTATTGACACGCATGCTTACGCTGGATACGTTATTCCACCGAACTATGACTCGATGATCGGAAAACTGATCGTTGTAGCTCAAACACGTGAAGAAGCAATTCTGAAAATGAAACGTGCGTTGGATGAATACATTATTGAAGGCGTAAAAACAACCATTCCTTTCCATCAAAAACTCATGGAAGATCCTGATTTCAAAGCAGGAAATTTCACCACGAAGTTTATGGAAACATTTGAGTTTTAAACGAAATAATAACGACTTTCAAAAGGCATCTCAATTGGGGTGCCTTTTTTGCATTCCACAGATTTAAGAGGAAAAAGAATTCCCACGAAATCGCGAACTCCAGCTCGCCTAATACTTACGCTGAAGCTTGTGCCATCGCTAAAGCTATTGGCGGCATGCGATCAGCAAAGGCGCAACGGCCTCGCAAGCGAGAAAATAAATTTGTTGCCTTCCTTTTTTTACATGTCAGTAAAGGGATACCCGGTTGGAAAATACTAACTAACGTGAGTTCGGGATAAGAATTCAGTCAGATCGCTTAGAGATAGTTGGATTCAAGCGAAAAGAACGAGATGTATCTGGATACATTGAGTGCTGTTTCGAGCAGAAGACGGCTGTTTATAAGCGAA
>JBILJP010000276.1:0-7160 GCA_044377135.1 Fluviicola sp. | reverse complement strand
CTGAGTTGCGGAGCAGGATTGAGCGCTATAATGAAATAAGGAATGGCCAGAAATACATTCGACAACCCTTGCATTTGAAAGAACATGAAAAACTTAAAGTTCAGGTTCGAAGCCCATTCTTCGCGCAATTGTTTATACCGACCTTCTTCTACTTTGATGTGCGATCCAACCCGAATGGTTAGATAAGTTCCCAAACGCAAACTCCAAAGCAACGCCAGTGAACAAACCAATAACTTCCGATCGTAAAAACCGTTGGCAACCGTATAAATAATGGCTGCGATGATGGCAAAATTAAAAGCCCAAAACACATCCACAATGCTGTTGTTTTTGATGGTACGGGCAATGCTCCAAATCACCGTCATAAAAGCGGCTAATACGGCAATACAAATCAACGGAAGGTAAAAATACAAGCTCATAACAGTCGGTTTAATGTTGTTTAACAAGTAAATCTCTCATCGTTTCGCCTTTCTTTAAGCGGAATAGAGCAATCAAGACATACAAGCAGGTAGCAATACTTCCCAAAGTACAGAACAGTATCAGCCAGGTAATTTTCCAGATCCAATTGGTTTCTTTGTAAAATACCCAGCAGAGCAAAACCAATACGTTGGTGTAAAAATCCCAAAGTGTGGCTGTCATCCACGGAATCGCTGCCAGAAAATCCCATTCTTCAAACAAGTTACTTTTGAGCGATGTGTCAATAACAATGATGTTCATAAAGATGAACAAACCGCTGAAGAGGATTTTAAGGAATGTGATCATGCAATCAAGTATTTATGCGGCTTTCCGCAGGCGAATAATGTGCATCCAATGCATTACGCGAATTACGGGATACGTAGGATCGAATTCCCACCATTTGCGCGCAAAGTTGATGCTGTTGGGACTTTTGTGATGATTGTTTTGCATCAATTCGCCCATGAGTAAAAAATCAATGGGTAACGAGTTTTTGCTGTGATCTTCGTTGTTGTAATTGCTGTAACCGTATTTATGACCGCACCAGTTAACAATTGCTCCGTGCACAGGTCCCATGAAAAAGTGAATCGGCAATAAGAACATGAGCCAATAAGTCGGTGCGAAATAAAGGTAAAACACGAAATACAAGGCTCCAAACGAAATGCGCACAATCCAACTGTCACTGATCGCATCAAGGGTTTTCCATTCCGGATAATTGCCTTGAAATGCCTTTTCGGGTTGTTTGTTATGTTTTACGTAATCGAGGTAAATATCTTTGGTGTGAATGGTCATTTGCCAAACATCTTTAAAGAAATGGGGGGAATGCGGATCTTTTTCGGTGTCGCTGTAAGCGTGATGCATGCGGTGCATAATGGCATAAGCACGCGGATTGAGAAAAGAGGAACCCTGAGTTATAAAGGTGAAGAGGTAAAAGAAACGATCCCAGAACCGGTTCATGGTGAACATTTTATGCGATGCATACCGGTGAAGGAAAAATGTTTGGCAGAAGAGTGATAAAAACCAATGACCAATAAAAAAAAGCAAAATGTACATATCAACCCGTTAACCTGTGTGAATCTACGTATAAAAACCATCGTTGGATTTTTTTGTTCGGTGATTTTCTGCTTTTTTCTGTGACTCGGAACGTAATTGATTAATTTTTAGAAGGTAGCTGAAGCTTTGTTTGAACAATATTTTAGGAACAAGATAGAAGTAACCCTAAATCTTCCCCGTCACATCATACGTTACATATCCCACCATTTCCTTCAATAAACCGTGCCAATCATACATGGTTGAAACATCCGGCACAATGAATTCGTCGAAGGTATAACTGCGCTTGGGACCGGTATACAAATCGGTGGAGTAGGGCGTGCAATGCAATCCGGCGGTTTCGTAGCACGCCAGAGCGCGGCGCATATGTCTTCCGGAAGTAATCAGAATAAACGATTTGTAGTTGGGGTAATATTTATCGAGTACTTTTTTGCTTTCCACTGCATTTTGGTGCGTATTGCGCGAAACGATTTCTGTAATGATGTCTGCTTTCGGAATGCCCCAGCGAACTAGCACCTCTTTCATTTGCCGGGCCTCATGCAATCCTTTGTCGGTCAAATCGCCGTTGTCGCCGCTGATGAGTATTTTATCGATCTTACCAGCCTTGTACAAGTCGATGGTTTGCCAAATGCGATCTCCACCACGTCGCAGGCTCAATGTTTTCAGATCGTTGTTGTATTCAGCCATTCCTCCCAAAACGATTCCTACATCGTGGTGTTTCACCTTCGCGATCGGCGTTCCGAAAACTTCCCATTGCCGGCAAACTTCTTTGTAAATAAACGTGTTGCTGAAAAACAATAAACAGAAAATAGCGGTGCGTTTACCGCGTTTCTTCCATCGGTCGTTGCGCGAAAAAAACAAAAGCCCCAATCCGATAATCACCCAGGTCAATGGCGAAAGGAGGAAGAGTAATAGTTTTGAAAGTAGGAAAAACATTATAATGTTTGATTTTTGATGTTGAATGTTTGATGAGATGTTGGAAATCAGCAAAACTTGTTGAAACCGACTTAAAGGAATACGAACTTGATTTTTTTTTGGTTCAACTAATCCAACATCAAAAATTCATCATCAAACATTAACAAAAAAAGACCGTCAATGTAAGATTGACAGCCTTCTAATATCGAAAAAGTGTTGAGCTTCTTAGTTGTTAGTGAATCTTCTTTTCTCCTTGATACGAGCAGATTTACCTGTACGCTCACGGAAGTAGAAAATACGAGCACGACGCACAGCACCGTGTTTGTTCACTACGATTGCATCGATAAACGGAGAAGTAATAGGGAAGATACGCTCTACACCTACGTTTCCTGACATTTTACGAACCGTAAATGTTTCAGTGGTACCTGAACCGCGACGTTGCAAAACAACACCTTGGAACTGCTGGATACGCTCTTTGTTTCCCTCTTTAATTTTGTAAGACACAGTAACTGTATCACCGGCACCGAATGCTGGAAACTCTCTTACTTCTACTAACTCTTTTTGAAGCTCTCTTATAAAATCCATGACTCTTAATTTCTATCGCTATCCCATAATTGGGGGTGCAATATTAGCAAATATTTTTCTAATTCAAAGTGCAAAGATACAACTTTTTTCAGCTAATAACCGGAATGACCACTCACATTCGCTTTTTTGACTATTTTCGGTTGATAAAACAACTATCAACATGAAGAGAATTGGCTTATTACTCGCCCTGTTTCCGTTTGCAAGCTTTGCGCAGGAATCAACCGAAGGCACTATGAGTATGTCTAACTGGTTGGGAATTTGGGATAACGGAAAATCAGTTCCGGCATTTAATATTCAGGCTATCGGTTACAATGACCTTCCACGCGATTTATTTTACCGTGGTATCATTGTGGAATGCCTGGAGTTTGACGATGCCAACGGACACAATTTGTTGATCCTTACCCAAACGGGAATGTTTCCGGTAAGTCAAAAAAACGAAGCCGGAGAATATGTAAAAGAACACGATAGAGCGGAATTAAACGCTTATCTCTATGCGCGTACCGACGAAAAAAGCAACTACAAATCCATTTGGAAGGTGGCCGATTTTGAAACCTGCGAAGAGGCCGATTTATATGTGGGATTCACACAAAAATCACTTTCCGTAACCGACGTGAATGCAGATAATGTAGCCGAAGTTTCTTTTCAATACACGCTTTCCTGTAGAAGTGATGTTTCACCCGCCGATCGTAAATTGTATTGCTTCAACTCAAATGAGAAATTCATTTTTATGGGAGTTACCACCTTGGAGGGAATGTCAACTGACGAACCGACCATTGAAGCAAAAACCGAAATGCCTTCTTCTGTAAAAGAACTCATGCAGCAAAAATGGCTGCAATTTGAAGAAGATACGTTCAAGCAATTTTATTACCCGGAAAAATAAGAACAATGCATATTTTAGGAAGAAAAGATATTGTAACTTTTCCTGAGTTTGAGTTAATAAATGTGCCCGTGAAAATTGATTCAGGTGCCTATTCGAGTTCCATGCACTGCCACAGCATTAACTTGGTTGAAACAGATGGAAAACAAGTACTTGAAGTGGTGTTTCTCGACCCGGCAATAGAAGGGTATACCGGCAAGAAATTTCAGTTCGAAACCTTCAGACGTAAGAAGGTGAAAAGCTCCAACGGGATCTCTGAAGAACGTTTTTTTGTAGTTGGTACCGTTCAACTGTTCAACGAAACGGTGGAAACACTATTTTCGCTCACAGAACGCACAGGTTTACGCAATCCTATTTTGTTGGGAAGAAGGTTGCTGAACAAACGTTTTTTAATCGATTCATCCAAGACAAATTGTTCGTTCAAGGCAGAATCAAACCTGTAATTTGATTATTAAGAGTAGTAGTATGAAAATCGCCATCCTTTCACGTAACACTGATTTGTATTCGACCCGTAGATTGGTTGAAGCAGCCGAAAAACGTGGTCATGAAGCCCATGTGATTGACCACCTTCGTTGCAATATTGAGATCGAACAAAAAGGTCCTTCGTTGTATTACGGGTCCGATTATTTAACGGGCTTTAATGCCGTTATTCCGCGCATCGGAGCTTCGGTAACCTTTTATGGAACGGCCGTAGTGCGCCAGTTTGAAATGATGAATGTGTTTTCGGTGGTGAGTTCACGCGGTATTGTGCATTCACGCGATAAACTTCGCTGTCTGCAAGTGCTTTCCAAAGAAGGTATCGGATTACCGAAAACGGTGTTTACCAATTATTCGCGCAACGTAGAACATGTGGTAGAATCGGCGGGTGGTGCTCCGGTAGTCTTGAAATTGTTGGAAGGAACCCAAGGTTTGGGCGTTGTGTTGGCAGAAAATCAAAATGCGGCACAATCGGTTTTGGAGGCGTTCAACGGTTTGCGTGCTCGTGTGATCGTTCAGGAATTCATTCGCGAAGCCAAAGGCGCCGATATTCGTGCGTTTGTGGTAGATGGTGAAGTAGTAGGATCTATGAAACGTCAGGGAAAAGAAGGAGAATTCCGCTCAAACCTGCATCGTGGAGGTTCTGCTATGCAAATCGAGTTGACTGAAGAAGAAAAATCAACGGCTATCCGCGCTGCGCAAGCAGTAGGTTTGGGAGTTGCAGGTGTTGATATGCTGCAATCTGAAAGAGGTCCGTTGGTACTCGAAGTGAACTCTTCTCCGGGCTTGGAAGGCATTGAACGTGCAACAGGTGTTGATGTCGCAGGAAAAATCATTCAATACATTGAAAAGAACGTAAAAGCATAACGGTATGGCAAAGCGATTTTCCATTTTAGGCACTGAAGTTTTACCCGGAAAAGGGGCGGAATTAAGCATGAATGTTGCAAAATTGCATACCCATACACCGGTTCAGGTACCCGTAATTGTGCAACGTGCCGAAAAAGATGGTCCGGTATTGTTACTTATGGCTGGAATGCACGGCGATGAGATCAACGGTATGGAAATCATCAGGCGCGTGATCCGCAAAGGATGGAACAAACCAAGCGCCGGAACGATTATTTGTATTCCGGTGTTTAACGTGTTCGGTTACCTGAACGTGAAACGCGAATTGCCCGATGGGCGCGACCTTAACCGGAGTTTCCCGGGAACTAAAAACGGTTCGCTGGCCAGTCAGTTTGCCTACCAGTTCATGAAAGAAATTGCCCCGAATATTGATATGGTGATCGACTTTCATACCGGCGCGGCACAGCGTAGTAATATTGCTCAGATTCGTTGCCTCAAAACCGATCCGGTAAGCATGGAATTGGCGAATGTGTTTAGTCCGCCGTTTATTGTGCATTCGGCTTACATCAGTAAATCCATTCGTGAGGCATTGAATAAGCGGGGCAAAAAAATCCTGTTGTTCGAAGGCGGAAAAGCCAATTCGATTGATGAGAAAATAGTAGAAGAAGGTTTGGCCGGTATTCAACGCGTATTGCTGCATTTGGGCATGCGTTCATTCAAAACAGTTGAGCCAAACGACCGCGAACCGATTTTGATTACGTCTTCTAAATGGCTGAGAGCTCCCAACTCGGGCGTTTTTCAGGCAATCGTTAAACAAGGTGATGAAGTGGAGGTTGGAACCGTACTTGGAATTGTCTGCGACCCGTATGGCGATGTAGAACGCAAAGTAAAATCAACCATGAAAGGATTTATCATTTGTGTGAATGAATCTCCGCTGGTGAATAAAGGCGATGCGGTTTTTCATATTGGCGTAGCCGCCAGTGCTTGATGTTTGATGCTCGATTTTTGACGAGATTCAAGTAAATATTTATACGCTCGTGCTTGAGCTCAGATTTAGAACCGGAAATCTGGTTTTTCCCAAAAAATCCAATCCAACACCGCGTCCGCTTATGGCGTGATCAAAATAAAGCATTCAACATCCAAAAAGTCACCCCTTATTTAGATTTAGGACTTGAAACTAGATTTTTTCCTGAGTTTAATTCAACATCAAAAATCCAACATTATCCTTTATGGTTCGCCGGTAATTCAATCGGATTTTTCGCAACGCGATCATGCAAAACAATACTTCCTGTTACAGCGACGTTTAGCGAAGAATTGCCTGGTAATTTCACCGTAAAATGACATTTTTCAAGCACACTTTGCGGCAAGCCCTGATCTTCCGATCCCAATAAATAGATCGCTCGTTGTGGATGCTGAAACTCATGGAGCATCGTTGCTTCGTCGGTGAGTTCTATCCCAATCAACCGACAATCGTAGGGAATGTTTTCAAACAAATCTTCGATCGTATCATAGTGAAAGTAGGGGATACGCGCCCAGGTTTTCAACACATCAGACGTTTGTTTTTTGTAGCGTTTGCCCACCGTAAAAATGTAGCTCGCGCCCAAAATATATGCCGAACGCCAAAGTGTACCTACGTTGTGTTCGGTTTTGGCATTAAATACGCCAATGGCACAATATCCCTGAATGTTGTTGGTTTGCATGGGGGCAAAAGTAGGTAGATTTAATTATTAATTGAAAATGTAAAATTGAAAAGGAGGCTTAAGAAAGGAATTCAGCCTCATCTTTTCAATTTTCAATTTTACATTTTCACTTTAATACATCTTGATAATTCTCTTTTACATTCCGCGAATCAAGAAATCCGTGCGACGATTTTTCGCTTTGTTTTCTGCCGTGTCATTGGCTACTTTCGGTTGTGTTTCGCCCAAACCTTTGGCTTCCAAACGACTTTCATCAATTCCAAGTG
>JBILJP010000275.1:0-7163 GCA_044377135.1 Fluviicola sp. | reverse complement strand
TTAGAGGTCATATTGAATACTCCGGCACCGGGATTAAAGTCTGCGGTTCCGATATAAAACCCTGTTGTGTAGACATTTCCCGCGGCATCAACTTTAACTTTTGTACCCTGGTCTACACCTGTAGTTCCGATACCCTTTGCCCAAAGAAAGGATTGAGCATTCAAACTGTTGAAAAAAAGCAAGCAAAAGACTAAAAACAGCGTTTTCTTAAGAGGATTCATTGTGTATTATTTTAAATTTTAAATCAATACTACAGAATCCGGTTTTGCCTTTTTTTCAAACTTCACCAACAGCCATTTGGGTTTAGGAATGGATTGGTCAGAGGATTCTCTGGATTGAAAACACCGTAAAAAAGCGCATTTCGATGATCTATTGGTAGTGCCAAACTCTTTGCACTGATCTTGAGTTCTTTTTTTGAAAGGTAAAGGTCTCTGTTTTCGGAGTAGTCGTTGCGAAAGTGGGGTTCCGTTTTTTTTGTCTCCTAAACGAAGAAAGTAAACAAGTGAAACTCCACCAGGTAGTCAAGTTTCACTTGTCTTCTTATTTTTTTAGGGATTAATTTTTTATAAATGTGGCTTTCTGCTGCGTGCCATTTTGGTTCGTGATCACTACCACATAGAATCCGGAAGGTAATGTAGAGATATCAATGGATGATGAACCGTTATTGTTCGTGAGAATTGTTTGTCCCAACGAGTTAATGATTGCTGTTTTTTCAAATCCACTTGCCGAAAGAGTGATGGTGTTTTCAGCCGGATTGGGACTGATTGTTAGATCTTCAATTGAAGTGAAATCTAACGATAAATCATGGTTGTTTTGTTCAGCAGACCTCGCACAGATTGTGATATGAAAATTGGTTGTTGTGTGTGTCCACGAACTACAGCTATTGGCCAATGCAAGTTTTACCTGATATTCTTTGCCCGGCATGAAATAAATACCCTGACTATTAAAAATCGATTTGATATTCAAACGTGAAGGCATTAGGCCAGGGGTCCAGCCGTTTGATCCTACCAGTCCAATCCACTGAAATTGTCCTCCCAATACATAATCACGCTCCCACAAATCAATGAAATACTGCGTGTAGTTGTTACTGTGACTAGATTCATACGTTTCTACCAAGTACACCTCTTCACATTGGTCAAGAGAGGTCAATGCAACACCAGGAGTATTTCCTTCTATGTGGGCTACAGGATTGGGAAGAGCTGCAACTACCGAAAATTCAACAATAGATTCTACCCAGCCGGTACAGGGGTTTTGTGTGGCCATTTTAATGCGGTAATCGTAGTTGGGATCAAAAGTGATGTCCATTGCATTGGTAATGTCTACTACACCTGCCGGAGTTGGTGTCCAGCCGGTTGCTCCGTAATTACCTGCCCATACAAAAGGATTGCCCGACCCGGTAGCTCTTCTCCAAACATCAATGTAATGATTTTGATCATTTACAGATGCCAGACCGTTGAGATAGATGCGTTGGCAAGCAGTGAATTGAGTGGTTGGCGTGCCATTCGGATTGGAATTCGTTTGCATGTGAAACTGCGATGTAGGAGTTGACAACTTTACTGAAACATCGTCTATCATGATGATGGATAGACCTGTGGAAATAGAATTCAGGTAAAACCAAAGCTGTCCGTAACTTGCGTTAGCCACAAAACTAACGGTCACTGTTTCCCAATTTTGCCCTACATAAGGAAGCACATTGGTCGAAATATCAATAATTGATTGACTTGGCTGTGGTATTGCCGGCATTGTTCTATCGATCCCGAATGGATTACTTGTGGTACTAGGACCATTATTCATCAATCTTACTGAAAGAATACCCGGATTGTGAATGGCAAAAGTATTAAAAGGGTCATTGCACCGCATTTTAAAGGTAATATCATATTTTTCCCCTTGAATAAAATTAAAATTGGTGCGGATACCTTCACTTGTAGGACCCGAAGAAGGTGTAGCACTTTCAGCAACTAGTCGAGCATACTTACTTGTATGAGAAATTTGAAACAATCCGGGTGTGCCATGTGTGGCGGTCCAGAAAGGAACGGCATTACTATTCGGAATACCTAATGAAGTAGGTAAGAAGGCACTGCTGCCAATGTAAGTAGCCTGATTGAAATCTCCATTTGGTAAACAACATTGGGTTAGCGTAGGGCATTGCGCTCCGGCGGTTAGTGGCATTAAAATGCAAAGCATTAAAAAAGCGGTAATCTGTTTCATCATTTTTTTCATCATCTCAGGATTAATGGTTCATGACAAAACTATGCGCTCAGCTTTCTTCTATTATTTCCAGTTAATGAATGGTAGGGTTTTGTTCAGTAATGGGGTAGATGACATCTGAATTAGGTGTGTTTAAATTTTATTCCGGTCCTTTTGAATCCACTAGTTCAAACGCGAACGTCTTATTGGGAGTAAGCTGATATCGGTAAATGCTTTTTCCGGTAACATGACCATCATCGTAATCTGCAATCACCCACTTGTCGCTCAGAATTTCAATGTTTCCAAACCGCATTGTACCTCCCAAAACGGCCTCCAACGGAATTAACTCAGGCTTTTCGCGCAATGCCTTTTCAATTGATGTTTTCGGATCGTTGATTCCTTTCTCAATGAAAGTGGCACCTTCGTTTTCATTCGCAAACCAATAGTTTTCGGTAGATCGCAATTCTTTCAACGTAGTGTTCAACGAATCAATTTGCTGCTGTAAACTATCGTTTTCCGCACGAAGTTTTTCTACGGCTACATTGGATGCGCGATCCGGTGTTTCGCAGCTTGCGATTGAGAAGAGCAAGAGTAGCAGCGTAAATTTTTTCATAATACCATTGGTAAATTTGAATACAAACATGTCTTTGGGGAATTTTAATTAGTCAATTTTGTCAAATCGTATTAGTGAAGCACATCTTTAGTAGCTCATAAAATTCATTCCGGTCTGCTTTGTCAGGAAGTCCGGCAACTTGTCCGTCACCAAGTTCTATGATGATTAATTCCCCGTTTTTTTGTCTTGCTATGTCCATGCTGAAAAAATTACTTTCAACTCCCGTAGCAATTTCCTCAAATTCGGTGGTGTCTGGTTTAGTGAGTGTGTATTCGCCTTCTTCCCAATAGTCGTAAATGCCAATTAGTTTATTGTGACAAAAAAACAAACGATATTCTTCGGTTAAAGGCATACCACTTTTTGAATGAATCGTTAAATCATTCAGTTCTACAAATTCTCTAATGACAATTCCTTCGTTTAAATGGCCACCCCGAAGTTCAATGAGCGTATGAATGGTCTGCTTTAACTTTTTAGTAGTTGAAACATCGGCAACAAAACAAGCTGTTTCCCAATGGTGTTTTTCAGACTTCACATAATCTTTTACGATTACAGCTTTCTGTTTGAATACGGTTGATTTTTCAATCAGTTGATCAATGCTGTTTTCATGTTCATATTTTTCAAAAACGGTTCTCGGTGTTCTGCTTTCAATGAACTTCAAACTATCAGGTAAATAATGACAGTTTTGATATTCCTCAACCGTGTTAATGAGTTTGTAGTTTTTCGCTAATAAGTCATTGTATAGAATAGAATACTGCTTTGGTGTTAACATCCAGCCTCTATAAATGATCGTTACTAGGTTGTCATTAGGTTTTATGCGCTTAGTTGCAAGTGAAAATCGATCTGTGCTTACCAAATCATCAAAGCTGAAGAACAGCGTTTTAAAACCATTTACAATTGCAGCAGTGTATTGGTCTTCAAAGTCTTCGTCAACGTTATTGGCTTGAAATGGACTTTCGCAAAATAATAGGTAAAGCTCGTCTTTCATTCAGATTAGGATGTCTCGGTTTGTAATGGCTTACTGAACAATTGTCGAAATTAACAATCAATCCCGAATCGCTTTCACAAAATCGTGAATCTCTTTATGCTCCGAGTACCAAATCGGTTTGATGCGCATTTCTTCAAACACTTTTATGGTAATCTCTTCATCTTTACGAAACAGCTCGGCAAGAATCTGCTGGCTAACGTCAAATGTTCGGGTTGCCATTTTAACACCTGCTTGTTGCATTTTATGCACAATCGCGTCTGCTTTGTCTTTTATTTCTTTCGAATCTTTTTCGGTAAACTCGGGCATTGAGCTCCTTTTCAAAAAAATGTAATTATTGGTGTGTAAAGGAATGTTAGCAATCAAGTCAATGAGCCGGCGTAGATTACGATCCGAGAATGATAAGCCTATCATCAATCCTGTGCCCTGAGTAAGGTAGCTGGTTTGAATGAGATTTGCCCAATGATTGCTGCTGTTAGCAATTGTATTGTAGTCGTCTTCCGAGAGAATAATGTCTCCGGTACTGTTTTCACTTGGTATGCCATTGCGAAACGGCAAGAATCCGTGCGGATGATACACCGGCAACGTCCCGTTTCGGGGAAAAGTGCTTACATCAAAAACGGGAGTATGGTCTATTCCTTTTTTCGAAAAAGATTGTTCCAGTAAGTCATCAAAATTATACGTGATAATGGAATTTAATGTTCGATTTGGGTGAGCCGCCAATTCAGTGAGTTCCATTAATAAACGGTTCGAATATTGTGTTTCAGTAAACGGATTTCGCACCTGGTTTTCATCCAATTGGTTATACAAACAGTCGTACAAAATTTTTAGAAACTCATCGTCAGTTAAGTTCGATTTTAGTTTTCGGATGATGATATCCAACGATTCGCCCGTTTTATTCAAATACCACTCACCGATGGCATACAAATAATTGGGGAAAGGTCTAACGGATTGCCATTGCTCAATATTCATATACCTGAAATACATGCTCACCACCAATTGTCTCCAGGTTGGTAATCCGCTGTCAATAGAAACGCCTGCTCCGAGGTACAAATTCAGCGTACCGGCTTTATAAGCATTGCGCAAATCATCGAGTTCTGCTGGATTACGTTCTGTTAATGTTTCTGGCATCATTGATCGATTTTAGTGTAAATAGTGCGATTGATCGATCAGTTATAGTATCAGCGCAATGATCGGTCGTTCAATAATACCAATTATTCCGAATACTGGCAACCCCTTAAATACGAGTATGATACTCTTAAACGCACAATAGATAACTTGCCTTTATAATACTTAGGATGCAGTCCTTTTTTTATTCTTTCGCAAACTTTTTGCCATTCAAAAAGTACAAGCCATTCGGTAAGTGTGACACATCAATCTGTGTGAAATCATCTAAAGCTTTTATCTCCATGAGTTCTATTCCAAGTAGGTTAGTCACTACAAGGGGTGTGCCTTTTAAAACGTTTGTAACATTGATTTTATCCGAAGTTGGGTTGGGGTAAATTTGCAGTGACATTTCATCAATTGACTGTTTATCTAAGCCTACCGAGCAAGGATTGTTGAGCAATAATCCGGAACGGTAATTATTCAAGAAATACCACATTCGCTGCTTTTGACCCTGTGAAAAGAAATTCATACACCATGAAGGAGAATAATCCATGTAGTTATCCCCCATATTGACATAAGGATAATAATAATTGCCATAAACATTTACGCCAGCGCAAGCAGTCCAGGAAGCACATGGATATTGATTCGGATAATTGGGAAAAGGAGGTTGAGCGGCCATCGTGCCATTGTCAGCCTGTTGTGGATAAGTGTCACCCACGAAATCATCACAACATGCACAGTCACCCCAAATATGGCGCAAACCAAGCCAATGGCCAACTTCATGCGTCAATACCCTATTGTCTGAGCTATTATACCCAATTGAAGTATAAGTTACAGATACTCCATCATATTGAGGTGGGCTTCCCGGAAATTCAGCTAAACCCAATAATGAGCCGCTCATGTTGCAAACCCATACATTAAGATACTGAGCCGGGTTGTAAGTTTGATAATATGGAAAGGTGTTTTTTAGATAAAAGGGATCTTGTGTTAAATCTATTTGCGATAAAGGTGTGTAATCATACGTCACATTACACAGCGTAAACTCAATTTCGCAATCAGCAGCAATGCTACTATAGTTTTGAGCCCAAAGACCATTAGGATCTTGATAACCGCCAGACATCCCGGTATTGCCGCTATCCGGATTTTGCCTTCTGAAATCTTTTGAAAGTATGTCAATACTTTGCGCAAGCAACGCTTCTGGCACTTGCTGGGAAGGAGTGTTCCAAATAACATGAACGACTACCGGAATGTTAACAACGCTTCGGTCCGGAGATAATACATATTCAAAAGCCTGATCTTGTGATCGGTAAATGCTATCTAATTCAGGATACATTTCGACTAACCGCTCTTTTTCGAATGTTGAACCACAAATTTCTTGTGCCAATAACCCCGAACAAAACAACACCATCAAAACCAAGTTGAGTGTAACAAGTTTTAGCTGTTGAAAATGAAGATTCAATGTTTTCATAGTAGTGATGCTTGATTTTTTCTGCCCGAGCTTAGAATAAGCGATAGGATCAGAAACTTAAGTAATAGTTTGATAGTACTTCAATAATACAAAAAAAATCGGAATCATTGATTTTAAATGTGTTACTTCAGCAAGATCAATACAATGGAGGAAAAAGTATGTTTCAAAACTCGCACCGCGATCCACACTCAAATTGTAACCGAAACAAAAAGGCTAACTATCATCTACTTCCTCCGCAAAAATAAAACTCACTTTTTCTGCATATCCAAGTGTATGCAACGTCGATCGTAACATGAGTTTCAGTGCTTTTTTGCCGGCAGTTGTTTTAAAATACTCTTCGCGTTTGCGAGCATCTTTTTCAAAGAGGTAAAACTCGCAGAAGATCAATTTTAATGGCCTGCGATTTGAAGTGCTTTTTACATCTCCATAATTGTGTCGTTTTATTCGATTTTCTAGATTGGAAGAATAGCCAATGTATAACATGGCGTCTTTTTCACTAAACAAAACATAGGTACAAAAGGGAAGTGGTTGTGTCATCATAACTTGAAGATAATGAAATTCAAGCAAATGAAATATTCTTTTTAAGAATTAAGGTTTGGAGAGAGATTTCGGGGATCATGACAAAAATCATCACCACACATACCACGAAGCGAAAAAGCCACCCGGTTAGGGATGGCTTTTTCTGCTTCTGTGTAATAAATTCAATGTACTTGTATTCAGGATAATTCAAAATAATTTTACTAGGGATATTCCAAAGCAGATGTCGTTCCTCCATCGCTTTGGACCATCACCACACGTACCACGAA
>JBILJP010000274.1:0-7164 GCA_044377135.1 Fluviicola sp. | reverse complement strand
ATTTCACCACAAAGGCACAAAGCTTTTTTGAAGGATAAACGTGTTAAGAGAACACAAAGGAGTTCTTCCTAAATCCCTTTACGTTTGCGCTAATCGCGTGTCGCCAATAGCTTTAGCGATGGCACAAGCTCCAGCGTAAGCGTTGTATTCTTTTAAAACATCAAACTTGTCCGTTGTCTTTGTTTGTGGTAAAAGAACTTTGATTTACCTCGACAACCGTTTCGCCTGATCGGAAGGATTTTTGCGCAAAACCAAAAAGTCGATCATTCCTTTCAAATAACCCAAACCGTAGCTCAGGTGCAATACCGGAAATACGCTCCACAATGGGAAAACGTTTTTCGGTTTGTCGGTTGCTCTCAATGCTACCAGCATTCCCAAACCAACGTACATTACCAACCCCGAAAGTGCTGCATAACCAAGATAGCGATGAATGAGAAACGTAAACGGAATGGTCAGTAAGAACAATACAAACGCAGGTGGCACCAATTGACGCATGGTGGTAACGGCCTTGTGTTTTCGGTTTACAAATACTTTCCAATAACCGTATTGGTGAAACTGACGCCACAGGTTGGGCAGGTTTCCACGCACATAATACTTGAGGCTAATTTCATGGCAGTAATAAATTTTCCCGCCAGCCTGTGTGACCCGGAAGTTAAAATCATCGTCTTGATTGCGCACCAGGTCTTCATCAAAAAAGCCGATTTTCTTAAATACTTCTTGCGGATACATGGGCGTTCCAACCGTATCTACAAAGGCACTTTTTTCTAAAATTCTGAAATTCCCCAACCCCATTCCGAAGCTGGTGCTCATTGCTTTGGCAATAATTTCAGCTTGCTCGTTGAGGTAAACATTCTCTACTTTGCCCCCAACGCACCAGATTTCCGGATTATTTTGAAAGGTTTTGACCGCCAGATCGATGTAATTGGAAGAAATGATTTGTCGGGCGCCGATGATTTGATAATAATCTGCTTTCATCGCATGGATACCCAGGTTGAAGGCAAAAGGCGTCAATTGTTTTTCGTTGGTAACAACACTCAACGTAGGATAATGCTGTTGTAATTCTTCAATGATTTCGAGCGTTCCATCGTCTGAACGACCGTCCACAATGCGCACGTGCAATTGAATATCGGCCGAAAATTTACTCGCAAATATGGCATCTACACATTCGGCAATGTATTGTTTTTCGTTGCGACAAGGTACTATTACAGAAACAATCACCGTTTAATTCAATTTTTTTGCCGGAACTCCAGCCATTTTAGATTTTTCTTCCACGTTTTTCAACACAACGCTACCCATTCCTATCAAACTATCGTCACCAATACTGACTTTTTGAATGATGGATGATGACGGTGCTATCCAACAATTTTCACCGATTTTCACACTTCCGGCAATCATTGCGTTGGCAATTACCAAACTATTTTTTCCAATGAAAACACCATGAGCGATATGAACCAAATTATCCACTTTCACATGTTCGGCTAAAAACGTAGCGCCCAAAACAGCTCTGTCTATGCACACATTGTTACCAATTTCTACAAAAGCGCTCAACTCTACCACGCCGATGTGCGGAATGACTTCATAGATACCCTCTTCGTTTGGTTCATAACCAAAACCCACACCGCCAATGGTGCAATTGGCACCAATTTTAACGTTGTTGTGCAAAATGCTACCCGCCTTAATGATAGTATTGTGATCGATCACCACATGGTCGCCAATGACACACTCTTCTTCGATTACCACGTTCGCGCCTATGGACACAAGGTCGCGGTTCATTTTCACCGAATCGTGAATTACGGTTCCCTGACCTATAGTTCCAAAAACAGCCTTCTTCACAAAGAAAACCTGCAACATACGCGAGAATGCAGCACGTGGCACATCGACCACCAAATAACAAACCGTTGATTTAGCGGTTGCTTCAATGGAACTATAAGCGGTTTTACTAATGATGACCGTACCTGTAGAAAGCGATTCCAATAAGGCACTGTTTTTATCGGAACACCAGGCAATATCGTTTTCAGAAAAACGAACATCGTCTATTTGCTTTACTGCAGCGATCTGAAATCCAACCGAATTTCCCTTGACCTCTGCATTCAATTCTTGAGCAATCGTTAGCGAGTTCAGCATCGTTTAATCAATTATCCAACGAACAACATTAAACGCTTCAGCGTGATCTGCCCCGATCTGAACGCCACGAATGCGCGCTAAGGAACGGATAAAACTTTCGTCGGAATAAGGTCTGTGCGCCTGACTTTGATATTCCTTCAAGGCATTCACCTTCGTTACGATCTGGCTTTCTGTTAAATGAACAAATGAAGAAGTATGAAACGAAAAATTGTTCCATGGAAGTTCATACGACAAAATACTGTTGAATTTATAGGCGCGTAGCGCTTCGTCAGCAATGGTTTTATGATCCTGGTGCACATCGTTGATTTCGGGCATAAAGACCAATTCCGGTTTGATATCAGCCCGCATTTTAATCATGTCGTCCAGGATTTCTTGTCTGTGATACCCGAAGGTACGCACATCGTAATCAAACAAAATCAGATTTTCGGGTTTGATACCCAACACTTTTGTGGCGGCTTTGACTTCGGTAATCAAAATATCCGAAGGGAATTGCGGTAACACCGATTGCTGACAAGCCGAAAATGCGGCATAATACACTTCGTGACCTTCTTCAACAAGTTTATTGATGGTACCACCGCATCCAAACTCTCCGTCGTCAGTATGCGGAGCCAATACCAACACTCTTTTTTTCTGATTGAACATAATCGAAATTAAAGTACAAAGTTACGTTTTTATCGCTTTCAGCCGAACAGGCTTTCTGTCAGTGAAATAGGCCAATTAAGCCTCGTTGGTTGGCTTTGAAGTCGAAACGACAATAAGCAAACAAATCCAAAAACTAAAGAAAACGATTCCGCTTTGGCGTTGCAACATCGACTCAAACAAGGAGTTGAACACCAGGGCCGCGGTCATGATCAACAAAGCATAATTGCGGTGTCGCCATGCAAAACGGAGCGTGGAACCGAATAGCGTAACGAGCAACAATAGGCCAATAACACCAATTTCTACCGCCGTTTGCAAAAACTGGTTGTGCGGATTGTATTGAATGCCATTTTCACCGTCTTTTTTTGCCATTTCGGTTTGACCGTAAAGTGTAAGGCGGTAACTCAAATGATCGTCAACGTTGCCTGTACCTACGCCAAACGGATGTTGCATGAATTCCTCCGTTGCGACCGTCCACATAATCAAACGCACTTCATTTCCCTCTTTATAACCCTGTTTGGCTTTCACAAATCCGGAAGGACTTTTTGCATATTCCTGGAAATACTTCGACGCGTCACCAAACTGTTGTTTCATTTGCGGAACCATCAAAAACAAAGGAATACACAAAACCGGAAGCAGAATTAATGCCCCGAAAAAGACTTTTTTTCCAAAGCGGCTATAGATCCAGCGGACAGTCAAAATACCGATCAAGACAAAGAGCAGTAAAATGCCCGCAAGCGACAAACACAATCCGTAGATCAGGAAAAAATAGGCGTATACCGGAATAATCCATTTCAGGGAAAAACCTTTCCATTCTTGCCGGTAACCGTTCCACAACAGTGCTGCGGCAGTTAGAATGAAAACGCAGAGGTAACTTGGGTGATGAATATTGGAAAAATTGCTCGTAGTAAAACTAGCCATGAGCTGTCCCGTTTTTCCGTAAGTGGTTACTGCATTTAAAAACCCGATGATCGATACACCGATGATTCCGGCGGTTAATCCGATGACAATCGGTCGCCAATCAATTTTCATTGTAAAGCGAAACGATAATAAGACCGGAAACACCACAAACGCCAATTTACTTTCAATGTAGTGATTTGCCAAACCTTGATGATGGGTAAAAAACGTTCCGATGAAATACACTGCATATAAAGCAATAAAAGTGAGGGCGGGCAAACTCCACTGAAAGCGAATTTTTCTGATCACATAACCGTAAATCACCAAAACTACCAATCCGGCGATGCCCAGCACAATGCCTTTGGGCCATAGACAAATGATGAGTGCGATAAGCCCTAACCAAGAAATAAGTATCTGTTCAAAATGCCGATTCACTGTTTGTTGTAGTTTTCAATGGAGTGAGGCAAAGATAATCTCAATTATGAATGAAAAATTATGAATTGAGAATTATAAAGGCTCCTAAAGTAGACTTAGTAACTCAGTCACTACCTAATTCAGTCACTATGGAGCAAAGGAGTTGAAAGTACGGGAAAAGAAACAGACAAGATTCTTTTATGATTCTTGCCGGTCAATTAGCCATTCAAGTAAATCTCTAAAAATCTCCGTATGTAAAGCTACTCAACGGGAAATTATTGATGGTGCAATTTACCCAAGACAATCTTCCTTTAAGAGACACCTGTCTAGGATTATTTGGATTAATTACATCAGTTATTCCATCTGAATCGAAATCATAAAGATATGTACCACTAATCGTGAAACCTGAGCTTGCCAAATTATTCCAATTAGAAGTCCCATCATAGGAAACCTTAAAATTCGTTCCGTCAGGATAGAATACATCTATTTTGGTTGTCAACGGGTTTAAATCAAACCAACCAAGCGCAAGCCAAGCTGTTGGTGTTGATGAGGTTCCAAGAGAAATCCAACTCGAATTAAGGTTTGCATTGTTCTAGCTTTTACTCCTCTCCCAATGTGGTTGTTTTCAGAATAAATGCCTTTTTCGATTTACCAAGTACATTTTGAGTTCCTCCAACAAATGCAGTATGGTCATTGACTATTTTCACAAACTCAAATCCTATATTCCGGGATAGATAATTCAATTTCCAGGTATCTCCACCATCATAGGTTTTCAGGATCATTCCGTTCAGAGAACCAGATTCTCCGTAGTATTTGGTAACAGCAAATCCATGTTTGTCATCGGCGAACTGAATATCCTGTATGTAATTTATTGTGCTTACTACATTCCAGGTATTTCCTAGGTCGTGACTTATCATAATATTCTCTCCTCCCACTACGATGGAATTGCTTGTTGGCATCGAAACGGTTTCAAACGAACTGTTTGCGTTTGAATAAATAACACTCCAGGTAATTCCCAGGTCGGTTGTTACGGCAATTTTCCCATCATAGGTTACGCACACACCAAAATCAACACTTTTAAAGAAATAGTCAATTGTATTAACCGGTAAATTCATCGCTGTCCAACCATTCCCGCCATTCACTGATCGATGACCATCAATAAACAAACAAGTGTCATTTAATTTAAAGTCGATTCCCGAAAGATTATGATCGAATGGGGAGCAGTTTGATGTGCTCCAGCCAAGCCCGGAATTTGAACTGAAATAAATACAATGATCATTCTGGCAATTCGTTGAGCAAAACAATCGATTATTCGCACCACTCAAGATAGAGTACAAAAAACTTCCGGCGCCACAATTACCCCCACTCAAAAAATCCCAGGTAACGCCACCGTCTGTGGTTCGAAAAACTCTTCTTGATGGTTCGTGATTAAAATTGGTACCAACTAAATACCCTACATTTTCAGTAATGAACTCAACGTCTTTAATAGAGAAACGCTCAAATTCTTCTTCATACAAATCGGTAACACTATACTCATTCCAACTTGAATTCTCGCCGACTTTATCTTTTGAACAATTGGTTAAGACCAAAAATAGTACTCCTAACCAAAGAATAGATTGAACTGATTTCATTGATTAATCAGCGTTGAATATATCTCCACCATTTTGGCAGCTTGAGCACCCCAGTTGTAGTCTTCCATTACCGCTTTACGACCATTTTGCCCCATCAACCTCGCTTTTTCAGGATCGTCGAACAATGCTCTAACTGCTGTTGCGATAGCCTCCGGATTTTCAGGATCTACACATACGCCACAATCGTTTTTCACCAGAATGTCATTCCACAACGGGAAATCGGAGCCGATTACGGGAATGCCGGCACTCATGTATTCAAACATCTTGTTCGGTTGCGCGTCAACGTGATTGGGCAAAGGCAAGAAGGTTACAATTCCAACACGCGATTTTGCCATGATTTCGGCTGTTTCTTTGCGACTCACAAAACCGTATTCGTTCACCTGATTCCATCCTGGTTTTGACTTCAACAAGGTTTCAAATGAAGCAGGCGAGCATTTTCCGGCTAGGTTTAATCGAACTTCTGGTAATTGATCTAATGCGTCAACGAGTTGTTCCAATCCACGTATTTGAGAGATCCCGCCAATGTAACAGATTTCGTTTGCTTTGGTAGCCCAATCGGTTTCGTCGAGCAATTCGCTTAACAATGGGAAGTTATTGATGTCAATGCTTTTGGGATTGATTTCCGCAAATCGATCACGAATAAATGGTGTAGCGGTAAAGATATAATCTAATCGTTTGGCAATGTAATTTTCAAATGTCCGAAAAGAAACGGCAACTGTTTTACGCAAGTATTTGTTAATCCAGAACTTTCCAAGGATTTGTTTTGGCACATCTTCATGCGCATCATAAATCACCTTCTTCCCTTTACGCTTCAGTTTTAACCCGTAAGGCAATAATTCCGGATCGTGGAAATGGTAAATGTCGGCATCTAGGCTTAATGCTTTTTTGTAAACAGCGCGAGAAGTCTTTAGCATACGTGAAAAACGGCCTGCAGGAGGAACATTGGCGCTGACAATCTGTACACCGTTGACAATTTTTTCTTCTGCATTGGCAGACACCAGGTACACCTGAAAACCGGCTTCGGCTAATGAAGAACATTCTTTATGGAAAATACGTACATCATCTGCCGGATGAGCAGATGTAAAATGACACACTTTAATGCTAGCTCTTTCCATAATTAGTGATGGTGAAAAATGCGATCCAAATCGCTTTGTTCGGGATAACTGATCAACACGGCGCGGTGTTTTCCGTGGAAAACAAACATACTTCCAGCAGCTACTGCAGCAGCTCCACAATCATTGATGGCAATAGAAAGATCATCTACGGTAGCAGCTCCGCCACAGGCAATAACTGGCATACCCACAACAGCGGTGATTTTCTTAATCAATTCTGCATCGTAGCCTTTCATGGTTCCATCGCGGTCAATGGAGTTGATCATGATTTCTCCGGCTCCGGCAGCATCCATCTCTTGTGCAAATTTCACCGGATCGATCTTGGTATTGTATTTTCCTCCTTTGGT
>JBILJP010000020.1:0-26362 GCA_044377135.1 Fluviicola sp. | reverse complement strand
CAACACCCCGAAGGTAATTGCCATTACAAAAGCTGGGTAGGTGAATACACTCACCAATTGCCGTTTGAGTTTTACTTTATCACCAAAATAAACCGCCATAGAAGCCAATACGTGTTTCAACCGTCCGGTTTCTTCACCTATGCGCACACTTTGAAATTCGTAGGCCGAAAAATGCCCGGATTGTTCCATGGCTTCTGAAAGTGATGCTCCCAAAACAATCTTGGCCTGCAGGGTTTCTAAAATGACTTTTACGCGCTGCTTTTCCTGTTCGTCGATGATGAGTTGTATGGAGCGACGCATGTCAATTCCACTTTCGATGAGCGAACAAAATTCATTGTAGAATTGCTCCTTGACCTTATCGCCAAACGGTTTGCCCAACGAAAGTTCGCGTTGGAAAATACCCTTCGATTGCTGTGCTTCTACTGCCATAATCGTTGGGAAAAATAGTTGTTTACATTATTGGCGACAGTTGAGCGCACGGGATAGCGAAGCACCATTTCGTCGTCTTTCCAATTCACTTTAAATGCAATGTATTGGCGGCCTTTCGTTTCTTCCAGCTGAATGGCGTTCATTTCCAGTTTCAGGTCCATTTCGGTTTCGTTGATCACGCGAATCAGGCGATTGTCCATGATTTTATAAAGCGTTTGCGTCTTCCCGAAATAAATAGTTGCCTGATTGTTGGTTACATGAATGGAATCTGCTTCATCCAATTCGCGCCACAAGTTTGCTCTTACCACAAACCAATCGTTGAGTTCGTTTTTGATCTGCGTTTCGTTTTGAATTTGTTCTCCGAAACGATTCAGCGCGCCAAAAAACAAAGCCGAAAGCAAGGCCATCAGGGCAATCACAATGGTGACTTCCAACACGGAAAAAGCCGTTAATCGAGCGATATGTGGTCGGTTATTGTTCACTAAAGAAAGTCTGTTTCCAGGTAGTTTTTTGATTGCTGATGAGGTTTATTTCACTGAAAACTACGGAATCTTTTCGAGTTGTGGAAATTTCCATTGTCCCCAATTCGCCTTTCCAATCTGAAACGGCGGGAAGTGTATCGTGAACAAGCGCATCGATCATCAGCGATTGAAACTCGGTTTGTTCTTTCACTTCTTTGAACTGAATGGTAGAGCGACTTGCTTGCATAAAAACCTGAGACGCGATGGTAAAGCAAATAGCAATGATCGTAATCGCTATCACAAACTCGGCAATGGTAGATGCAGGAACTCGTTTCATAACCACGTGATGAGTTTGGATTGAACGGTTTCTTGTGCCTGCAACCAGCCCGGAAGCAAAAAATAGCCCGGTAATCGTTGTTGGCTGATAATTGCGTCTACTAAATGATTTCCGTAAGCACCGCCGCCTGCACGCACCGATAACTGAAACGTATATAAACTGCCAATGATGGTTCCTTTGGCTTCCGTTTCACCACCATTATAAATCAACCCTCCAACCACCGATTGTTCATGCAATTCCAGAAAAGGAAGTTTGCGGAAATCGGGTTGTTGAGAAGTAATCAAAATTCCGCCGAGCACCTGAGCATTTTCTTCCAATATCACCATCCGTCTTGTGAGTTCATTGCGCAGTGCTTGCTCGTTTAAGGCAATCACACTTGGGTACAGTAATTTCACTTCTTTTTCACAGATTACGCGTTCGGAAGCTACCACCTGAACCGAACCTGTAAAACCCGTTTCAAAACGCACAACGGGCGCAATCAAAATAACATTGGTCAACTGAGCGTTGGCCGCTACAAAAATGGAATCGAAGGAATGAATGATCACATTTCCGCGAATTGCCTGCGTCAACACAATCGGATTTAATTGCTGAAAATAAGTGATGCCGTTGTGGAAAGAGTAGGTACTATCTTTAGCAATAAACGGTTGTGGAGTTGTTTTCCCAACCAAGTCGGCAGGTAGTAAATTCTGCCATTCTTTTTTCAGTGGAGGAAGTCCCAATTCAGCGACTTCGGTGCTCCCAAAAACCAATTTGTCGAAGGGATAATTTTTACCTGCAATGTAAGCGCGTTCTACATTTCCATTGGGAACAAAAGCCGTTCCTTCAATTTTTGTTTCACCGGTAATTTTTAAACCACCCGAATTGCCTGGTAAATACAAACACGGCAATTCCGGAGACTGAATCATGCCAATCAATGCAGCTCGGCGTTTACTCAACGGACTTTTATGCGTTGTGGTGCAAATCATCGAGAAAGCGCCCCATTGCTGGTGTTTTATTTCGGAAGTATCTCCAGAAGAATGAATGTATTGCACCGAATCTCCCGGAGGAACCATGAACATGCCGTAGCGAATAGCAGAGTAGCTATCAAAGAGTACATGCTCTTTATTGGTTTGAAGTACTTCAATCTTTTTCTGGGTAGCCGCAATAAAAATAACGCCCGAACAAATGAGTCCGACTAGCAGTGAAAACACAATGGCGTAAGATAGAGCGGCTGCGCGAATCATTCACTTTTGCGTTTAAACAGCTTGAATGATTTTTTTGGCTTTTCCTCTGTCTTGTCTGCTTCAGGCGCAACAGGTTGTCCATCTTGTTTTTCCGGTTTTGCTTCTTTTTTATTTTTTTTGCTAAGCTTAGTCGAAGCATCTTTTTTCAGTTTTTTATTGTCAGAAGCTTTTTCGTCCGTTTTGTCTTTTTTAGAAAAGCGCGATTTTAAGCGTTTAAAAAAGCCTTCTTTTTCTGCATTCGGAGTGGTGGCATCTTCTCCATCCGAAGATTTCCCCTTTTTCTCTTTCGGTACTACAACTTCTCCTTTTTTATACGTTTCAACCGACTTACTGCCATCCGAAGCGAAGGTTTCCTGTTTTCCGTGCAAGAGACTATTCTTGTAACGAGCTACCGATTTTACCCGACCTATCGAATCCATAAGCGTCACCGTTTTAGAAGATTTACTGATTTCAATCAGCGTATCGCCGCTTTGTTCGGTGGTTTTATTCCCGCGAATAATGGTGCGTTTTTGCACGTCACCTGCCTTCGAGTAATAAATTTGTTCACCCGACAGACGGCCATTTTTCCAATGTTCGGTTCTGATCAGTTTACCGTTTTTTTGCCAGTAATTCCACTCGCCAATTTTCAGTCCTTTTGCATAACTTCCCTTTTCGCAGAGTTGTTTGTTATCGTAAAAAGCTTCGTACGCTCCATGCAATAATTGTCCGGCACTTCCACCTTGCGTACCCAGAACGGTTTGCGATTTGTACCAATAATACGTCTTATGGGTATCGTAATGTTTGATTCCTTTTTCGTCGGAATCAAGCACGGTAAAGGTCATAGCCAATCCATTTTGTTTCATGGAATGTTTCAGCGAATAATCTTCTATTTTCTGTGCGGAACAGTGAAGCGAACCAATGACTAGGATGAAGCAGATGATGTAATGCATGTTGAAAATTGTAATGGAAACAAATGTAGTAAAAAGTGGGGGAGTAAGTTATCGTTTATTAGAATGTCTGTTTTTCCAAAATAAATCTTCCGTTTAATTAGTGTTTTTGTTAAAACAAAAAAAATAGAAAATAAAATATGTATTATTTTTTAACAAATAGTTGCTTGATAATATTACTTTGTTTTATATTTGACAATAGTTTTAAATAAGCGTTCAACTTTTATCATTTAAATCAAATCACTTCTCATGAATAAGAAGCCACTTTTATCAATAGTTTTTTTACTTTTTATTTTTAGTTGGGTTTTACCAAATACTTCTTATGCTCAGCTAGATTCTACTGTTGCAACTATTTCAGTTGTGGAGAATTATTATGAGTCAACAGATAGCCTTGATCAACAGAATATGGCCGTTCTAGTTTTAACCTTCGATGATATTTCAGATGTTGGACATATAAGCATTGTGGTTTATGACAATGAAACAAATAATGTATTTGTTGAGCTTTCTAAAACAAGAGAAGAGTGGAATACAGCTGGTTTCTTATTTTCCAATAGAGTAGAGTGTCCATTATTTCAACCATTTCCTGAGCAACATTACCGAATTGAAATCTCACCCATGAATATTGCGGGTGCTTATACGAAGGGATGCATCATAACGCTTGATAACTAAAATTTAATACCGAATTTCTGAATATGAAATCACGACTTATTCACCTCTTTCAAATCGCCTTTACATCTACTTTGTTGGTATGTTTGGGAAACTTCAATACCAATGCTCAAACTACTTCGAGTGCAAGCTGCACTGCCGATGCGTATGTAAGATCTAGTGCTGCAACTACAAACTATGGGACTATTGATACCATCCCATTGTGGGTTAGAACAACTTCTGATTATCATAGGTATTATGTTAATTTCAATATTGTCGGATTGAGTATTCCAAGTAATGCAGTCATTTATCTTGCTGAAGTGCGTATGAAGCCTACTACTGTAGGTGAAGGTGGTGCGGGCACAGGTTCCTTTGTGCTTCAGGCCGTTACATCAAGCTGGGCGGAAAACACAGTTAAATGGAATGCCCAACCAACAACATCAACTGTCAATCAAGTTTCTGCAAGTAGTTTTAACGGAACCAAACGCGTTTTTGATGTAACCACCTTAGTTCAAAATATTGTTAATGGCTCATTGACAAATAATGGATTCATGATCAGAAGAGATTCGGAAACAACTACAACCACGAGGTGTCAATACCATTCCAAGGAAGCCGCAACATCCACTAATAAACCTGAATTGATTATCCAATGGTACATACCGATGAGTATCACTAGTGCAACAGTAACGCATGCTAGCAGTGGTATTAACACCAATGGGGCAGTATCTCCTACTATTACCAATGGATCAGGATCATTCACGTATAAATGGTTTGATCTTGCAACTGCTAATAGTTGGCCAACAGAACCGAGCACAATTTCTACAAGTCTTAATTTAACAGGGAAAGCTCCCGGAGTTTATGGTTTAAAAGTAACCGGTACTTGGGGAGACGTTTACTATATGGCTTTTCTTATTGGAGCATTGTGTGAACCTGTTAATCTCACCTTCCATCCGGGGCCTAATTTTCTGGATGATGCCTTTATTTATAGCTTGCCAATTCATGTTAGTACCAACTTTGGAACTTATTCAGTAGAACAGGCTGCTACTTGGACAAGTTCAAACGTTTGGTATGAGTCAAGATCCTTGATGCGATTCAGGTTGTGGTTTGATCCTGTAGTGTCACCAGTAAAGGCAGATTTATACCTAATTGGAAGTAATAGTGTTCCTCAGGAACGAACCAATGATGCACAGCTGATCAAAGTTACAGCTGATTGGAATGAAAACACGGTAACCTATACCAATCAGCCAACTTCTTCTACCAGTATTTTAACTGATGTGCCACCAACTACCTCTTCCACCGAAAACAAAATCCTTGATATTAAGAATTTCTGGACAGATTGGAGTAGTAACAATACAACAAATTATGGACTCCTTTTTAAACTGGACAGCTATGCAACACAGCGTACACGTCAGCAATATCATTCATCAGATGCCACAACTCCCTCTCAAAGACCTTATATATCTTTTCAGATTGACCAAATTACCTGCGACCGTACCTCCTACACCACATTCAAACGCGAACTGGATGCAGGTTACGTTTCTACTTTTCAGGGCAAGTTAAAAATTCAATTTACCGAAGAATACGAGCAAGTAGCCGGAAAAAAAGTGCCCTTGATTCTCTATGATGAAAACAAAACCATCAAGGCAGCTATTAATTACGATGGTTCTGCAGTTGGTGGTAATCCTTTATTACCTGCTCTTACATATCAATTTGACGACAATCGCCACCTGCTAAACCTTTCAACTTACAGTTTAACGGTTGGTAAATTTTATATTCTCGAATTAACCAAAAGTACCGGTGAAAAAGAATACATCCGATTCATTTACGCCAATTAATACAACCATCTATGAAAACGTTTAAAAAAGAATCAGCTCTCTTTAAAGTGTTGCACGTTAGTGCTTTGTATGCGGTTGTTTTACAAAGTTTTTTGCCGTTCGGGAAAGCGTTTGCCGCAACTCATTCTCAATTGAATAAACATGATTTTTCGGGAGTTTTAATTGCAAATACAGCTCATGTGGAGTTGCCAAAGAATGATCTACTTACTACAATCGAACCTGAAGTTGTTTCCGAAATGGAGAGAGAAACTTCAAAACCGATCGTAAACGCAAAAATACCTTCGGTTGTTCTTGGAGGCCCCGGACAATCAGAGTCGGGTGGGTTTTCGTTGAACTCAAATGACGGAATGGTAGACCCTTTTACGGGTGATTTCACCTATTCAATTCCAGTGATGGATGTAGAAGGTTATCCGATTGTATTGTCCTATAACTCCAATGTGGGCATGACAGATGAAGCCTCATGGGTAGGACTTGGCTGGAACTTAAACGTTGGTAGTGTTGCACGTGAAATGCGTGGCATTCCAGATGAGTTTGATGGTTCTCAAAGTATATCACGCGTTTATAACATCAAAGAAGGAGATGTTGAAAATGGTTGGAAAGCCGGAGTAACGGCTGGGATGATGTGGAAAGGGCTTCCAATCAAGCGTAAATCCAAGCTTGGATTAGACTTTTCGTTACTATTTGGAACTTATCAAAGTAATTATACAGGAACTTCTCGCACGTTTGATTTTAATATTGGAGCGAGTCTTACTACTTCCGTAAATCAGAAAAAAGACAATGCATATTTGGGTTTACGTGGTGGTTTGGGAGTAAGTACGGATTCTAAAAATGGCATAGGTAGAAGCAGTTCGGTTGGTCTAATAGGTTCATTCGGCGAAAGTGATCAAGCAACTGTTTTTGGTAGTTATGGACTTTCTTATGGACAGAATTATCATTCTCGAATGGGGCTAACACAACGTTCCATTGGTGCGAATACCGCTATTGGAGTGAAAGGATTGTTTGATTACCCAATGGGATTTGGTTCTTCCTTTACGTGTGGCAGTATTACTGCGGTTCCTCAATATGAAATAAAAAGCAGCTATACAAGTAGTAATGTTGTGGGAGATCTCTCATTTAGTTATTCTAAAAATAAAACCGCAAAATGGAGTTTTTCAGTCGGTCTGGAAGGTCAAGTTTACTCCTCTGAACAGAATTTAATTTATTCCATTGCTTCTTCAAAGACAATTACAACACCTGCCTTTGGTTATTTTCACTTAAAGAAAAGAGATGCTTATACTGGAACTGACAGACCAGTAATGGATTACAACCGCGAACGAGACGTAGAGTTTTCGGAAGATATGAAAAACCTGCCGTTTTCGTTTCCTACTTATGACGTTTTTTATGTAAACGGAATGGGCATGTCGGCAACTTTTCGACCTCAGCGTAACGACATTGGAGTTTACAACGATGGAAATACAATTACACCTTCGGATGGCAACATCAATAATGTATCAGGGGGACTTAGTTTTACTGGTGCGACTCCTGCTGTACCTGCAATACCTGGCACGCCCCCAACTCCAGCAGTTCCTGCAATACCAACGAATATTTCCATATCAATTGGCTACGTCCACGGCGATGACATTGGCGATGCGCGTTCTGGTAGATGGTCAGGTGGTCAAAATCTATTTGCCTTTGGAGCAGATGATAAGGTCTATTTTAAAGGAATCGGTGAACCAACACCCAAAAGCGATACACTTTTGAATCAGGTTGGAGGAACAGAGGCAGCATATTTGCAGATTCAAGACGATGAAAACGACCTAAAAATCAACCAAACGAACACCTTGTATTATGATGGTGGATCAAAAACCTTGAATGCTACTAACCTTGCAAACGCAAATGTAAGCGAAGTACGAGCAAATGTTTATCGACCTATTTTGGCTAGTGAATTGGAGAATGACACCAAACTGAGAACGTTTAGAGAAAACCAGTTTATCGGACCTAATCCAATTAATGATCCATTCTCTCATGTTGATGCCATACATAATGAGAACCATATTGCCGGCGTAGAGGTGCTTGCCACCAACGGAATGCGTTATGAATATGGGTTACCCGTTTATTCCATTAACGAGTCAACGGTTACCTTTTCTACCAATAGTATTTCCGCTAATTCACAAGGATTGACTCCTTGTGTGTATATAGATCCTTCCAACTCTTCAAACACTTATAGGGAAGATAGAAAAGAAAATAGCAGTGGTGGCATGAACTTGTATGACAAAACAACTGTTCCTGCCTATGCCACTGCCTTTTTATTAACAGGAGTTACTTCCGGAGATTACATTGATCTTAAAAAAGACGGTTATACCATTGATGACATTGGTGATTATTATAAAATAAATCACACACGTGTTTATGATAAGGATAATAGTTTCAGCTGGAGATTTCCAATGGGTGATAATGCCTTTTTTAATGAAGGATTGTTGGCTACCGATAGAGACAATACAGCTTCTTACACCATGGGTGACAAAGAGATTTGGTACACGCATAGTATAGAGTCTAAAAACATGATTGCCGAGTTTACGCTTGTTAACCGAAAAGATGCCTATAGTGTTGACGCAAATGGCAATCCAATTACTTCAAAGCCCCTCAAACAGTTGCAAAAAATAACCTTGTATAACCGCAATGAACGCTTAACAAAAGGTGTGAACGCTAAACCGTTGCAAGTGGTTGAGTTTATCTACAACTATTCTCTTTGTCCAAATAATCCTTCTACATCCGGTGCGCCAAATGGTGAAACTGGCAAGCTGACTCTAAAAGAAGTCCGTTTCTATTCAGGACCAAAATCGGAAGAAACAGCATTGCAGCCTTACAGGTTTGCCTATGCCCAAAACAATCCACCGTTTCATTATAAAAACACCGATCGTTGGGGCAATTACAAACCGGATAACAATTCGGCGAAACCTCTAGAGTATTATCCTACCGCGGAACAAACTGTTGGTACAGCCAACACCAATGCAACCGCATGGAAACTAACAAAAATAAACTTGCCATCTGGGTCTGAAATGGAAGTGCTATACGAGGCTGATAGTTACCGTTATGTGCAAAACAAGCGTGCAATGACCTTGTTGGATGTGAAAGGATATACCAATTATATTGAATTGGCGTATTTATTAAAACCAGCACAAACGCCTTGGAATGAAAGTGACAATGTTTCCAATGAACTTCATAAAACAATGACTTCGAATCAAGTAGCTAGTTTTGCTGGAATACCCAATAGTGCCGTAAATCAGTTACAGAATATTGCAAAGGCAGGTCTGGTTAATGCAAACTTTGGGGTCACAGCAGATCTGGCACCGATAGCCAATTTAAAACAAATTCCAAATAATGTTGTTGTCTTTAAATTAGATAAACCGCTCTCAGGAACTAAGGCGCAAGCAGATATTCAGTTTCGTGAAAAATACTTGAAAGAAGATTCACTTGCTCCGGAGGGAAGTGGATATATCAAAGAGTTGTATTTGAAAAATTTTGTTCAGGTAAAAAATGAAGCTACGCGTGAGTTAATTCAAACTTTTGCAAAGATTCACCAAGCACCAGTTAATCTTATCTTACTTAATTCGAATATTATTGCCACAACAGGGGTTATGCCTGCTAATGCAAGCGGCGAATTCAATTATGGCTACATTGTACTAGACAATGTCTATTCTACAGAGGGTGATAATAATCCGGTAGCCATGAATCCTGTTCAGAAAACGGCATTGGAGTTTGCAAAATTACACCTCACAGATATAGTCTATGGTTCTTGCCCGGGTTGCGATAGCGATTTGACAATTGACCGAAAAGCATTTTGGCGCGGAGATATTTACAAAGAAATGGCAAAAGCAGGTTATTGCAGAATCATTAGCGCGGTTTACCCATCTCAGGTAAGATTGTTTGACGAAGACAATAAAAAAATAGGAGGAAATGCTCGTGTTGCCAAAGTAACTATGCGTGACAATTGGAGCACCATTTCAAATCAGGGCGGGCAAGCTGAATCTGGAACTGAATATTACTGGATGTATGAATACGACCGAACGAGTTACGGCGTTGCTGCATACGAACCAATGACAGGAAATGATGAAAATCCTTATTTTAAATGGGATAGATATACCAATGAAGCAGTTTCATTTCCTGACGCTTCAAAATATACCATTTCACCTATTGGTGAATCCATGTTTCCCTCGCCGGTTGTTGGGTATAAAACCGTAACCATTAGTTTAAGCGGAAACAAAGTAATTGCCGCCAACAACCTTGGGGTTAGCATGTCATCTTTTTGCACAGCGCGCGAATATCCAACAGTTACAGAAACCACATATTTACAGAAAGTAGATGCAAAGGAAAATAGTATTTTCAAAAAAGAAGTTCGACTGTTTGGATTCTCGCAAGGTCATAGTGTGATTACCAATGATTTCCATGGGAAACCATTGAACTACCGTGTATATAATGCCAATGGTGACTTACAAGCACGAACAACTTATTATTACAAAAAGCCAGGTGAGAAAGTACGAATGATAGCTGCCGATGGTCGTTTATCTGATGAAACGATTGCCGCTGAATACGATGTGTTTGCCGATTCAAGATTCACAACCAGTGAGGTAACAACTTCACTGTTGGGCTTAAGTTTGTCTTTTCCGCTTGCTCCGACACCTAGTTTTATTCCTAATGGAATTTCGCCTGTGATTTCTTCAAGCTACCGAAAAGTAGGCTTCTACACACATACATTCAACAAGCACATTAACTATTCTGCTGTTGTAGAACGCATCGAAACCGAATCAATGGGATCGGTAAATACTGCCCAAGATTTACTCTACGACCGTCAAACTGGTGCTACATTGTTAAGTAGTCTGACCGATGAATACAACGAACCGCTTTATTCATTTAGTTACCCGGCACATTGGTACTACACCTTGTTCCGTAATCCGTTGGAACAACCTACTGCTGGAATTACTGGAAATTTGGCTGGAGGCTTGTTTACAGCACCTTCGTCCCTTAAGGATAAGTTAAATGTAGGCGATTTGGTGAGTATTTCCAATGGCGGAAGTCCGGTTGATGCCTATGTCCTTACTGTTAATGGGGTACAAGCCAAATTGATCCAGGCAGTTACCTCATTCGGACCTGTAACACAATCGGGTACTCAAACTATTACCCTAAAGAAAAGTGCCCGTAAGAATTTGCTTTCCGTCATGATGCAAGGTGTAGTTACAAAACGTAAACCTGTGTTTACAGGTGCAACATTTAACTTTCCTACATTAGATATTTTAGAAGCATCTGCGGCTACGTTCAGACCGAGGACAAATGCCCTTTGTTCAAGAACCGATGATGGTGATAAAAGTATAGCTTTGCCAGTAAGCTATTCTGACATTATCTTTCAGCTGAATCCATTTGCTTACGGATTATTGAATAATTTGGTGTTGGAGCATAGTTATGTGCCACAATTAGAACGAAGCTCTAACCAAACACAGGGAATTCGTTACAATGGAACCTATTCAGGATATTTTCCATACTATGCGCAAAATAGTGCAAAAGAATGGGTACAAATAGATGAAATAGGACATCCGAATTTGGATGCGACGAATCTTCAAAATTGGAGGCCATTGGGGCAAATTACCACTTTAGATGAGTATGGACGCCCGTTAGAGAGTCGCGATCAAATTAATGTTTATTCTTCCATTTTGTACGGATATAATCGCTTCAATAAATTAATTCCGGTAGCCCAGGCAGTCAATGCACAACAGCATGAAATCGCTTATGATTCTTTTGATGATTACACTTATTTCACCGCTGGCAGTAATTATGCTACAGGTCACTTTGATTTTCAAAACGCGTTATCATCTAATGTTACTATTTCAAACTCCCAACGGCATAGTGGTGTTTCGAGCTTATCTGTAAACAATGGCTCAACTGCCTCTTCAACAGGATCAATTACAAAAACCACCAATTGTGTTGAACCACCATACTCTTATTCTTTAGGGTATTTCAAAGTAGATTCCTGTATGTGTGTGAAACCATTTGCTCCTGTTCGAGGCAAAGATTACTTCATAAGTCTTTGGGTAAAAGGAAACGCAGTAAATAGTGCCACCGGAAACTATTCAGATGTTACCGTAACGATTACCTACAATGGATCAGTACAGACCAATACCTTTCCACCAACCGGACAGCAAATTGACGGCTGGCAACGCGTTGAGGGGAAATTTACGATTCCTTCCACCGCAACTGATATTACCGTATCCTTGAAAAATACTTCCGCAGTAGATGGCGCAAAAGCTTATTTCGATGATATCCGTATTCATCCATTCATCGCCGGAATGACCACTACTGTATATGACCCTGAAACCTTGCTGCCAATGGCAACACATGATGGGTATAATTTCACCACCTACTATGGTTATGACGAAAACCTGATGCCGGTTCGTGTTCGTGTTGAAACAATCAATGGAATACAAACCATCAGTGAAGCTGAAGGAAGTACAATTAAAGACTTTAAATAACAACCTGCCATGAAATCACTTATTATAGTTGTTCTAGTAATTTTCTTATTGCCACTTCACTTCTTGGCGGCGGTTGAAACTACTACTTCGCGTATAGAAGGGACTCAGATCGCTGCCACCGGGTCACCAGTTCTGACGGTATTTGATAACAAATACCACACCATGACGCTCAATTCCAATTGGGGATCAATTTTTACGAACCATAGAATTACCAACAAAATACGGTTGGGAATCAATCCTGAGGTAATGCAAACCGATAATTTGACCGGAAGTGTTACGCTTTCTGTCAAGTTTTGGACGTGGGATCAGGCAACAAGTTCATTTGTTGTTTCTACCCCTCAAACCATTACATTAGATGCTGAATACAATACGGTTGGAACGAATAGCATCAATGATTTATCAACTTATATCACAAGCAATGCCCTAAAAATGGAAATCACCATTAGCGCAATTAATGCAGTGTTGCCAGCAGGGATTGATGTCAATGATCTGTTTTTAGAGGCCGAAATTGAGACAGAACGTTATTATTCATTTGCTGGAACTGCACCAACTGGACAAACGGTTGTACTAAATGGTGATAATGTCAATTTTGAATGGACACCTGTGGCAGGTGCTGAGTATTATGAGTTGGAATGGGTGCATGTCAACAACTACAGAGCTGACGGTAGTGCTTCTCCCTTTACGACCAGTGATTTATCATTCGATTTTTACCGCAATTCAACCCGTTTGATCCTCAGAACACCTTATTATACGATCCCTAAATTATTCGACAAAGGGTATCTGATATTTCGGGTGCGTGCAATCGGACTATTCGGAGATAATTTTACAGTGCGTAAAGAAGGAACGTGGAATATAGCTGAAAACGGAGTCATTTCTTCATTGTCGCTTAACAACAATTATGTTCAGATAACTACAGAATACGACACCGACATGAATTGGGGGCATCAGGTGATGTATGCCGAAGATGGTAAACGTTTTGAAGGTGTTTCTTATGCTGATGGAATCGGAATGGTACGTCAAAGCATAGGAAGTAACCCTGTCAATGATCAGGTGATTGTTTCCAATGTGTATTACGACGGTTATGGTAGGCCAGCAATCAGCGATCTTCCTACCCCGGAGAATAGCACTTCAATGGCCCATCGATTAAATTATAATACGGCAAACGGAGCTGCTTTTTATGGTCCTGAACATTTTGATCAAGTTATTATAGCCAACAGTCCTTCTTGCTCGTTTCAAACGACTCCTTTTTCTTTGAATGGGGGAGCTGGCAAGTATTATTCGCCTTCAAATGCAGATAAAACAGAAGAAAATAAACGCATTCCTGATGCTGAAGGTTATCCTTTTGCCCGTGTGGAATACATGGACGACCATTCAGGGCGCATTCGTCGTGCTGGTGGTGTTGGTCCTGATTTTCAAGTAGGTTCCGGACATGAAACCAAATTCTTTTATGGAACGCCTTCGCAAGAAGAATTAGATCGTCTGTTTGGAACAGAGGTCGGCTATGCACCGCATTATCAGCGCAGAATCACAGTGGATGCGAACAATCAAGCCTACGTTGAATATTTCGACATGGCAGGCAGAGTAGTAGCTAGTGGTTTGGCCGGAACAGCACCAGATAATCTAGACGCCCTTTCATCCAATACACCGTTTAATCTTACTCAGACGATTACTGATGGTTTAAATGGTGAAGTGACGCCAACTTCTATGATCTTGACCTATCCGCTAAGCATTCTTTCAAATCAACAATACACTTTTTCGTATGATTTAAACCCAACACAGTTTACTGATGCTACTTGTGCACCTCAATTGTGTCTGGATTGTATGTACAAACTAAAGGTTGAAATTACGGAAGAGGAATGTGGTACAACATTGTTTTCGGTTACAAAGTCGATCAACGGGTTGGCGTATGACGCCATGTGTAATGGAACCTATCCTTATGGCTGGGACACGACTATTTTTATACCTCAAAAGAATTACGTACTTACCAAGACTTTAACCATAGACCAAGATGCAATTAATGGGTATTGGTGTACCTATCTTGAAAACAACACGTGTATCTCTACCTTTGACGAATTGTTCAATGCAGCATATTCCACTGCCAATTTTGGCAATTGCGATGAGGAAGATGTGTACGAGGAAGAAGAAGACTATTCGTGCGAAACAATGAGAGTAGTGATGCTCAATGATATGAAACCTGGTGGTCAATATGCAGGTTATACCATTTCAGGAAGCACTTACAGCGCATCCAATACCATTTCTGTCTTAGATACAAGTACGGTTTTAACTGGCCATTGGAAAAATCCTTCAGGTGGTTATAAAGATGATGCCGGAAATCAAGCTTACGTTGAAGTGCAGTCCATCAATGGTAATTGGTTTCCTGCAACAACAGCAACACCTACGCTAATAGGTGGAAGTTATTTCATCGAACCACAACAATTAACCAACCTTGCTGATTTTGTGTTGTTGTTTCAAGACAGTTGGGCTAACGCTTTGTTACCTTACCATCCTGAGTTTTGTTATCTGACTTATTGTTTAACGAATGCGTCTTCACATACCTTTGATGCCAACATGAGCGGTATTACAACATTTGATGCGGCTTGTTCTGGCGGTTATTTTGCACCACTAGGGTTTATAGATGTGAATCCGATGAACACTTATGTATTATCACAGTTTACTTCTTGCGATACTACTGGACCAATGGATCCGTTCTTTATGCCTGAAACGAATACTCATTATTCGTTGATGAATACTCAGTTAATCAATTACAATGGAACGGGCTATTCTATGTGGGAATATGCTATTATTCAAAATGTATGTGTTGATGCAACGGATCCATGGAAATGTTACCGGGATATTAAAGATTTTGATTGTTTGCGTGATCAAATATGGTTGACATTCCGTGATCTTTATCTTGCAACAAAAGCACAGATTTATGCCGAAGCGGAATCTGATTACATTGCTACACAAGGATGCAGTACAGTTACCGCTGCGATTGGCAATGGTGTTGGCAGCAATGCCTTCGGAAATGCCATCCCTCGCTGGGGCTTTTTAGATGATTTGCCAGTGTATGGAAATGGAGTAGGTCAAACCGATCCTTTTGCAGAAGTGGGTAACCAACAAGTCGCAGCATGTAATGCTGTTTGCTCGGCTTATGCAGATGAATGGCTGGCACAACTAGCATCCTGTTCGGGATTAACGGCCCTCAATTCTACCGTGCAAGCTAATTTGAAGGCTGATTTGATTGAACTTTGTGAGGCTGGATGTACATCTCAACACCCTTCCGGGGCAACCACTTTACCTCCAGGAGTTAGCATGAATGCGAACGGTATAACGTTGTTTGAGGGATCTTCGATTAACGATGTTTTGGCAGCTTATGGCATTTCAGAATCAGATTTATGTTCAGAATTGCTCATCAGTGATCCTGGTCCATATCAACCGAGTCTTGTGGCTGAACATTACATGGATACATGTGGGTGTGAAGTATTGTTGCAAGCCAATCATGAATATGAAAACTTAAAGGCAACCAGCCAATTACCAGCTGGGGTTACTACTGTTGAAGCATATCTTGCTTTTACAACAGGAATCTCCATGGAAGATATAAATGCGCTGATTTGCGAATGCGATCAATTGGCGGGTGAATGGAATCCGACCAATCACAAATGGTCTGCTTCTGCTCAAACGGCCATTCTTGCATGGGAAGAAATTGTTGATCCGGGATTAACCTGTGATGCTTGCGTAGAGTGTACGGATGTGCAATCAGGGATTGATGATTTGATCACTCGTTTCGGATCTGCCGTTACAGAATCGCCTAACTATGAGTTGTTATTGACGAATTTTTTGAATGAACGATTCAATTTTGATCTGACTTACGCGCATTACAACACGTTTTTATTGCAATGCGATGGAGCAAACAACCCCTATTGTGAAGCCACGGAAGAGTTGCTTTCTTGGAGAGATGTGATGAACTTATTGGCGCATCGCGGACACCTTACAATGGGTACTATTGGTTCACCATTAAATTTGATAACTGCTAATATCGTTTACAAAGAAGGGGCACTCAATGAGTACCTTCAAGCAGAAGGGTATGCTGTGGGTATATCGGGCAATACATTGACGCAAACCTTTGTGAAAAATGACAATGCTCTAACCTGTAATACAAACCTTCAATTGCCTGCTGATGCCACTTACACGTTTAATGATATTGTAGCTTTTGGGCAAATTGCTCCTGATAATACAGGGTGTGAGCCGGTTGCAAATACTTTTAAAGTTGAGATCAGGTACATTGATTGCGGAAAGTTAGTAACAGATACTATTTCAGGCTCAACAGACTGCTTTCCGATCCAAAATTGTTATTGCGGAGGTCCTGTGACATTGTGTAATGAATCTGTTGGTGATCAATTTGCAGACCACACACCTTGTTATGAACCGAATCTTTCGCAACTTTATCAAGAGGTTGAGGAACAATATGAAGCAGAAATAAGTGCGGCAAAACTGGCCTTTAAAGAAGCATACAATGCCAAATGTGATGATGCCTTTGATACTGAATTGTATCAATATACGGGGCCGTTTAACCAGTATCATTACACACTGTTTTACTACGATCAGGCTGGTAACCTGGTGAAAACGGTAGCGCCGAAAGGTGTTACACCTTTGTCATCAACCGCAACTACCGAAACGAGTCGCGATGCCACAACAAGTATCGACGATCAGGACCCTGCTGTTCTTCCCGGACATTTGTTCGAGACGAAATATATTTATAATTCCTACGATCAGTTAATTGAAACAAGGAATCCAGATCAAGATGGAGAAACGAAGTTTTGGTACGACCGCTACGGACGAATGGTAGCCTCACAAAATCCTGAGCAGTTGAATGCCAATCGCATCAGTTATGTGTTGTATGATATCCAAGGCAGACCGGTAGAGGTAGGTCAGGCAAAAGGGCCGATGACGTCAGAAACCGTTTTAAAAAGTAATGATCTGGGTGCTTCTTTTAAATCATGGGTTTACGCCAACACACGTTTAGAAGTCACCTTTACGTATTATGATACAGAAATGTCACCAGCTATATCAGGTAAATTTGCAGCCGGTCTACAACAAAACCTGCGTTTACGGGTTGCAAGTGTAGCCTATTTTGATGCACGTACCGGTCCTGGAACTCCTGTTTCCGGTTATGTTTCGGCTATCCACTATTCGTATGATATACATGGAAATGTGCTGGAAGTGTTGCAAGATGTACCGCAATTGGCTCCTTTACAACAAGACATCAAATCAACACAATACACATTTGAACTGCTAAGTGGTAATGTAAAAAAAGTGGAATACCAGAAAGGTCGCCGGTTGAACCCCACAACATACGTCGAAGATCAGCGCGATCGTATGACACATGAATACGTGTACGACAAGCTTAATCGCCTTACTGAGGTATTTACTTCAACCGACAAAGGTATTCATAAAAGCCGCGAAGCGCACTACCGTTATTTTGATTACGGTCCGCTATCGCGCGTTGAGATTGGTCAGCACAAAGTACAGGGGAATGATTATGCTTACACCATTCAAGGCTGGTTAAAAGCGATGAACGGCTCAACCCTCAACCGCACCCGCGATGCAGGTTTGGACGGCGGAGTTGACGATCATCCGACTTACCCTTCACCAAACCCCGAAATGTCTACTTGGGTGGCGCGCGATGTCACTGGCTACGTCATGGGCTATTACGATGGCGATTACCAAAGCATCGGTACCAATAACTTTATTGCCTCGATAAGTACCGGCAACCTGAACACCGCCATTCGCTCATTGTATAATGGAAATATTGCATACACAACCAATGCTATAACAGGCTTTTTAGACCAGGCATCTGTGTACAAATACGACCAGTTGCAGCGCCTCAAGGAAATGAAGGTGTACCGTTCGACCAGTACTCTGACGCAAAACAACAATTGGAATGACGCTGCTCTGGTGCCAGATTACTTCAATAGTTACAGCTATGACTCCAATGGTAATTTGGAAAAACTGAGACGAGATGGTGTTTCAGGGCCTAATCTTAGTATGGATGATTTTACATACAAATATGCACTTAACTCAAACCGCTTGGTTTATGTAGAAGATCCAATTTCTTCGGCTAATCATACTGTAGATATTGATAATCAGTCGGGGGTAGCAAATCAACCTATTGGTTCATCTCAGGTTTCTAACAATTATCAGTACGATAAATTAGGACAGCTAATCAAAGATGTTTCAGAGAATAATATGACCATGCAATGGCGATTAGGCGATAAAAAGCTTAAATTGCAGAGCAATACCAATAAGCAGGTAGAATTTGTATACAACCCGATGGGGCAACGGATATTAAAAATAGAGAAAGACTATGTTGGCGGTTCATTCAACGAAAGTGCCACTAACACATGGCGTTATACTTACTATGCTTACGATGCCAATGGTCAGGTGATGGCTACTTATAAGGTTTCCAACAATACATTCAATACAGGTACTACGGTAGATGCAAAATTAGACGAACAAATGATTTACGGTTCGGGTAGATTGGGAGTAGTGCAAGCAGATAAATGGCTTTATACGAATCAACAAAGTTTAATGCCTGAAAGCACGACGTATTGGAAAAACTATAGTGGCAAGAAAAACTACGAACTCACCAACCATTTGGGTAATGTGAATGCGGTAATTACCGATCGCAAAACGGTAAATCTGGATTATGTAACGAATAAGTTTAGTAATAGTTTTGATGGCTGGTCTCAGTGTACACAGGCTATTAGGTCACTTGACCCTCAGGTAATGAACGTTAGTTTTTTTGGAGCAAGTAATTGTGTTTTCAAAACCATAACAGGTACTGTACCGGGTCAGAATTACCTTGTTCGGGTTAAATCATCGAAAGGTAATACGGCCGGTTTACGCATAAAAGCATTTGGTAGTTCACTTATTTCGAGTGTAAATTTGGCTGATAATGATTTTACAACGTATTCATTCACAGCAAATTCTACAAGTACTACCTTGATTATTGAACCTACAATCGCATCGGGTAACAATTACAGTATTGATGAGGTGAATATTACCCCAAATAGTATTTATGAAGCAGTTGTGGTAATGAAAGCAGATTATTACCCTTTTGGTATGCAAATGCCAAAACGCGATACCAACAGCTTTAACTACCGTTTCGGCTACAACGGTATGGAAAAAGACCCCGAAATGAAAGGAGACGGGAATTCATACACAACCGAGTTTAGACAGTATGATCCGAGGTTGGGTAGATGGGCTAGTCTTGACCCAATGGCAGTCAAGTACCCACATCAATCACCTTATTGTGCGTTCAACAATAACCCAATTTATTTTATTGATCCGTATGGTTTAGAAGGGACTAATCCTGAAGGTGGTGATATAGATCTAGGAAATGAAGGTTGTGAAATGAATGATGGAGCACCTTCTACGGGTGGTCCCATGTATTCTGGCCATGATTGGGAACAAAAAAATGTTGAATTGAAAGAAACAAATATTACCAAAGCTCTAGATAGGTTAAATGTTGGTGGTTGGGGTAAAGTAACTTTCGATCACTCTAGTTATTCAAAATCATCAATACAAAGGCAAGGTGGTTTCATTTGTAAGACTAGTGAGTCCTTTCAAAGGAATAAGTATTATGAAGAAAATTCATTCGAAACAGGATGGAAAACCGAATTAAATGGACATGAGGATGATCCAGTTCAGTGCCCTAATAATATTATTTATAAAGAAAAAATCACAAATAGTTTGGTAATAAGGGACAACTATGTTTATCACAAACAGGTAATTGAAAGAACATCGCATTCGTTTAATTATGAAACAGGTGAATATCTAGAAACAACAATCACTACTCAAACAGTAGAAGAGAAACAATATTTTGATAGACATTTTTGGGACAATAAGCATACTGCTCTTAGTGATGATAAGTATTACTCAAAAGTTACTTTTAATGATGGGACCGTAAAAGTAATGGACGTCGAAATAACTGATGAAATGTTGAACAGTATTCAAATAGTATTGGATGCATATCGGGTGTCTCAATCTGTTATGAATGAGATGCAGTCTGCCCAAGAATTCCTTCAAGACGATCTTGAAAGTATAAAACAATTTGAAACACGTGATGGGGGGCCAGATCTTCCAACTGCAATATGGAGAAGAGCAAAAATCGATTGATTTAATGATTTTGGTAGTATATTTTTTTTAAAAACAGTTATGATTAAGAAGTATTTGTTTGCATTAGTAAATTTAGTTTTATTGTTTCCATTCATCTTATTTGTTTGGAATAGATATTTAATCATTGAACAACATTACCTCAAATTAGGTGTTGAATTTGACTTAACTCTTATATTCAAGGCAATGAAGCATGACATATTAATTTTGTTAGTAGGTCTATTATCCTTCATTGGAATTCTTTTTTTTAACCAAAAAAAAACTTTCTTTTTTATTAGCACTTTCTATGCAGCTATACAATTATTAGCCCTTATATTAATACCATCATTCAGTTTTTGGTATATAACTTTGGTTATTTCCGAAATAATATTTCTTTGGTTTTTAATCTGGAGTAATACGTTTTCAGTCTTTGAAAATAAGCGATTGTTAAAATTAGGATTTCTAGCTATTGGAGTTCTTCTATCTTTTTTAATTGCATATTTTATACGATAATAAAAAAGGTAATGTTTCAAGGTAGTTAATGAAGATTTATGTTTGAAGTGAACTCTATTTATTCCTCAAATGCTTCACCACCTTCGGGTTATGATACCCCAGCTGGTCAATGAATAGAAAGAACTGTAGTAGGCGTTTGTGGTAATTGGGTTCAAAGTCGTGATCGTACTTTGCGTAAGCGTAGAACCGGCTACACACCTCAGAAGGTTTTATGGTAGCCACCTCCATGTTTTGGGTATACCCGTAGATGTATTCATTGAGAAATCTAAGTAGGCTGGCGTATTTTCGTTTGGTGGCATCGGTGTAGGGTAATTGGTTGGTAAAGTCATCAATGAGTTGTTGAAACTGCTCTTTGAAGAGTTCTTTACAATCGAGGAGTTCTTGGTCAGAGAGGTGCATGTGCACATACCACAAGGTTCCGCAACAAAACTGTTCGGATATCCGTCACTTGCTATAAACAAAGGGGTTAGCAATTGAAGATTATTGAATCGAATGATCTGCTAAAAAAATGATGTTTCAAACCTGTACTGATTAACTTAAGTGCGAATAAGAAAGCATGCAATGGGGTTATTGATAAAAAAAAAGCAAAAACAGTACTCATTTGGTTGCTTAAATGAGTACTGTTGAATAATGATTCATTGACAAATCATAGGACATTGATTGATTGCTCTGTTTTTTTCAATGCGGTCAATTCGCCCTTCTTGAATTTGATTTCGGAAACGTTGTTTATTTGGAATATGACCATTTAATACTTCCATAGTGGTAAGACCGTAATTACGACATAGATACCTTTTGTGATTGTAGTAGAACATAAATTGGTCAATGTCTTTTTCATGTTGACGAACATCAAATGAAAACTTTCCTTGCATAAATTCGGTTTTGTAAATACTGTGTGTACTTTCAGACATACTGTTTGAGAATGGAAATTCGTCTGTTTTAGCGGTTAGTTTACGAATAATTGGTGGAGCGACTAGTTGATTCAACCATTCAATCAACGAACCTTTGTTTTCTGAACCACCATCTGAAAGAATATTGATTGTATCCGATGAATCAAGCAAGTTGTATTCTATGAAGACTTGAACGAATAAATCTCGGATAAAACTACTGTCGGGTTTGTATGGTGTACTTCGGTAGCCAAGCAATGCTCCGGAAAAATTGTCTTTAATAAAGGCAACATACTGTACACCATCAATAATGGTTTGAACATGTGTCACATCAACATGTAACCACTCAAACGGGCGAGTTGCTTTAAATCCTTTTGCACGACCTTCCTTTTTAGGCTTCTTGAATTTCACATATCCTACATAATTGGCGTATTTTGAAAATGTAGAAAGTCCACAGGAGATTAATCCTTCGCGAAGAGAATTATAGAAAAGTGTGACTTTGGTTTTTGATCTATTTTCTGGATTTGAAACAATTGCTTGGATCGTATTTACCTCTTCTGTTGTCAATTGATTGGGATATTGTGTAAAGCACTTTCCGAGTGTGCTTTTTGCACATCTTTTTCTTTCACGATGTCTGTAAAACCAATACCTGCTTACACCGAATAAAGCACTCGCGTCTGATAATTTTATGTTGCAGTATCGTGCGATTCTTTTAATGGAGAAGGTTATATTCTTTGAGTGATCACGAAGCAGTTTTTTACTTCCTTCAATGTAAGAAAGCACATCTTTATAACCATAACTCAGCGCGCACATTGTTTTTACTCCAATTTTCAAATGCTTGTTTACGAGCACGTCTTTCATATAATCAAAATCGGCAATGTAGTCTTTTGCTATTTCGTATCCGAAATAATCCTGATGGAGAAAATGATCCCAATCATTTCGGGTGGTTCTTGGAATTTGACTGATCTGTTCAGGAGAAAGCATTCTGCTATGATACATGAGCAGAATCATGGGGTGGTATCTTCGTTTTTGGTGATACATGGTGGTTCTTTGAAAATGCGAAAATAGGAAAGAAACATCATGCCGTAAACCAGTTGTTGTAATTGAGTATCATAATTTAACATTGAGAATCTATCTCAAACTCTTAAACAGGAGAACGATTTTCTTCTCCAAATCATTGACTTTTTTGATTGCTGTTATGAAGATCTAATGTTGGTTTTAAGGGTAGTTGATGAAGATTTATTTTTGATTTAAAGCATTTGTTTTTAGTTAGATAACATTTTGATTGTGGAACCTGGAAAAATATATGTTGATGCTGCTAGATCGGTTGATTCTGACATTGTTATTTCCGCAGAAGTTAAAAAATCGCAGAAGTTCTAATCGATGGAAATAACCTTGCTTATTTGATAGTATTGTAACAGGCAATCAAGGAAATTAAGGGAATAATTGAACTCCTAAAAGGAACTTAGGAGTTCAATTGTTTACCATTCTAGTGCCCGAAATTAGAAGTATACGATATAAAACATTCTTAATCAGCTAGTTGGTCAGATTGAAGTAAATCCATTTTCCCCTTAGGAGGGACTAAGGGAGGTGGCAAAGAAAATTCAATTGAATTAAGTAATAATCTGTTTGTCCTTCAACAAAAAAGGATGCCTGTTCCTCAGAACAACCATCCTTCCTGCTAAACCGTAGTTGAACGGATTAATCCATCAATACGCTGCATAAGTTTTGTCCGCGATTTGCACCGCTGGTAACAGCTACCGCGAAAATATAGACACCTGCTTTCCAGGTTTGTCCGGCTGAAGGAACAACATGAACAATGTACGTTCCTGCCATTCCGCCACCTGTAACAGATGAGATACTTCCCAATGATCCGCCCGGACCTACAATGATCGGGGTTACTGCAAAGTTAGCAACGCCAAGTCCTGCTACAGGAACTCCGTTTGCATCGGTTACAGAAACTACAACGTAGTTTGTTTTGTTGTTTCCCGGAGCAGCAATCGTGTCTTCGGAAAGGGCATTTACAATTAATAGTGCCATAATAGTGATTCTTTGTGCCTACTCTAGGATCGGATTTTCGGCTTTCTCCGTTCAGTGATAGTGGTAACCGGGCACACCAATCCAAGGACATCCAACAACGATTAATGCAAGAAACGAATGCTTTTTCGGGTGATGAAAATCCCCGGGCAAATTCGGTCACATGCCAATCAGTTGCGCTGATGCACTTCAATACTCCATGAAAAATCAGATTTCATGAATAGTGTACGGTTATGGCAACAAATTTAACTGAATTAATGAATGGTTGTGTTGATTTTCAGTTGGTTAGTGTGTTTTTCGGGGTTGAATGTATAAATGGTGTATTTGCCTGAATGAATGGTGGTTACATGAAATAGCAACAATTTTTGACTTATTACATTTCGTTTTTTTTCTGCCATCCGCCCCAGGCTGAAATGACATACTTTATTCAATTTAGAGCGAATGCAGTAAACGTTGTTTACTACTAATTTTCCAAAATGACGGGTTTTACACTAAATAAGTGAGACAGACAACGTCTGACATTTGTTAAAAATTATATCCTGTTCGATATTCGTTTATTCGTGGGAAATAATACACCACAGACATTCAATTGGTTGCTGAATAAAAGTAGAATTGGGATGATTTAACTTTCCAATGTCATCAGAGTTGTACTTTCAGCCAGTTCCCTAAACGGTTGTACATATCCACTTTTACTTCGTGCGGAGACAATACAACATCATGCAAAAGACCATCCATCTGAATGGTGTTGATTGATTTACAATTCAATAGCTGACTAACGTGACGAATGTCTTCTACGTTCAAAATGGCATCTCCTTCATACAATTCATCGCTCCATTTTTTGGGGTAAACCGATTTCATAGAGAAAATAACAATGGTCGGTACAGTAATTTCTTTTCCTGTTCTTACAGCCAATTGCGCCTCATGAATGGCCCGAATCCAGCCGTAATTCACAGATGGTGCAACGTGCGGTTTCCACGTCAGGTTATAATCCCATTGTCCGTGTTCGCTGGTGTGCAAGCTATATCCGTACCATTTGGTAAAACCGCCTTTTTTGAGTTTATCGGGCTTTTTGAGTGCGCGTTTGGCAATGAACGGCACACCGAATTTGCGTTTGAACTTCGATTCATTGAACTCAAAAAACGGACTATTGAGAAACATGCTATGAAACAGTTCGCTGTTCGGATGTTCTTGCGCATAGTAAGTACAAATCAATCCTCCGGTGGAATGCCCGTTGAGCAATACGGTTGTATTTCCTTCTGTTTGGATGATGCGCAATGCGGTGTCTAGATCAGCGAAATATTCTTTTAGATCGCGCACATTGTTCATTTTGTGATTGGGAAGAATGGAGCGCCCGTATTTACGCAAATCAACCGCATAGAAGTTATAACCGTGGGCATTGTACCAATTGGCTAGTTCTGCTTGAAAAAAGTAATCGTTAAATCCGTGTACGTAAAGCACTGCTTTTTTGGAAGCATTAGCCGTCTTTTTGCGAATAACGGTACAGGTGACTTTTCCTTCGTAATCGTCGGGTTGATGGATGGTCAGTTGCTCAAAACCATTTCCTAAAATATCGGGTTGATAGTTTTGCGACCAGTGATTCAACGTGATCCAACAACATATGATGCACAGGATTGCTTTCATGACTTATCCTTCTAAATACGTCCAGTCTTTGATCGCTTCAAACGATTGGAACCCGGCAATGGTTTGCGGATGCCACAAGGTAGAAGCGGGGTCGATTGCCGGAATTTCATCTACCGCCAAATCATTGCGCAGGAAAATCTGGTTGATTCCCAAATCGCTCGCTGCCACCAAACGGTAGCCCTTTTTCTGCGCCAGTTTATTCATCGCAATCACCGAAGCACCATGGTAAATCGGGTGTTTGCCCGGATACATGTAATCGGGGTCGTAAGGAACCACAATGTTGTTGGTGCCGAATTCGGTATGCGTTTCAATGAGTACTACTTTCGGTGAAACGGCTTCAATGGCGTCCCACACCCAATAATCGTTTCCGTCTATGTCTATCGATAACAATTCAATATCGCCCGAAAGACCGTTTGAGGAAATGAGTTCATTGATGTTTTCGCGCTTGATAATCGCTTGTACGTATTTTGGTTTCGGATGGTAAGGAGTCGGGATTTTAGCAAAAAACTTCCTTCCGCGTTTAATGAGGTTGGCATCGCCTTCAAAAAACAATCCGCTCCACCCGAAATGAACAGCCAAATTACTGCAATTGCTGTTGATGCCGTCATTAGCACCTATTTCAATAAACGTTTTTGTTCCTTCACCGATCACCGAAAAAAGGTACAACAAGATTCCATCTTCCTCAAACTGCGAAAAGACTTTGAATCCGGTTGTTTTGATATCCGGCAGTTGTCCGTTTTGTTTACACACCAGGTAATGCTGCATCAATTGCCGTTG
>JBILJP010000273.1:0-7226 GCA_044377135.1 Fluviicola sp. | reverse complement strand
AAAATAATCTACTAGGTATTCGGGTAACAACAGTTTTAAAAGCGCTATATCTGCCACAAATCAGTTTTAGGATTCAAAGATCCTATTTTTAATCCTGATTTTGCTCCACAGGTTTTTGTCTTGATCCCTTTTGCAGAGCGAGAAGCAGAATGAGAATGAAAGGATTTCGGTCTGGTGCAAGTTCCGTTTCTCATTCTAGATTGCTACAATAGCATGGGCGATGCAACTTAATAAAATTCATTGAAACCGGTTTTTAGCCCAAGTGTTACCACAAAAAACTTTCCGTTTCGGGTAACTTTTTGTTATCTTGTAGTATGATCTGCTACATTCTTCACAGTCAAGTTCTCGGAAAGTATTACACTGGTGTTACTTTGGAAAATGTTTCTTCCCGTTTGGAAAAGCATAATGAATCGACCTATGGTACTCATTATACTTCACAGACTAAGGATTGGGAATTGTATTTAGAGATTATCTGTAATTGTAAAACTCAGATGTTCCAAATCGAAAAGCACATTAAACGAATGAAAAGTAAAGTTTACATCGAAAACTTAAAGAAGTACCCTGAAATGATTGAAAAACTGAAGAATAAATATACCTGCAACTGACTCTGCCGATAGCTATCGGCACTGTGGGTCCACAGTTCGAGCCTGTGTGGGACCACAAAAAGAAAAAGCATGAGAGCGTTTAGCAATCATGCTTTTCTTTTTGTTAACAATAGATTATTCTGTTCTAATAAATAGTCTGAAAAACATGGTTTTTCTTTTTTTAACCTATTTATATTAAGCACTTAACTATTCAAGAAATTTAGATCGTATCAATGCGCACAAGCTAGCTACTAACGAACCATTAGCGTGGAAACATTTGAAATATTAATTACTTTTGTTGCCTTATTCACGCAAATGAGTTTTAAAGAATTTCTTGACCACAATTCAATTGATGCCTCTATTCGGCGTTTCTCGGAGCATGTTACTGTAATCGGCCCAGTGAATGCTGGCAATTCAAAACGCTACACAGTTACAAAAACAGGGAGTAACGTTAAAGCCCATATTAATTTGTTTTCTAATACTGATGCATCAACTACTTTAGGTTCTGCATCAGGGAATGATACAGAATTGTTCAACAGTGTTTGCGAGCATATTATTAAAGAATGTAAGTATGACGAACTTCCTCCAAATCGGAATTTGTACATCAAAAAACTACCTAGAGAAAGTTTCGACTTTATATTAGATTTTCTTGCTGAAGAAGGATGTACGCTAAATGAACAAAAAATTAATCATGGTGTTCAATTTAAAGTTACAGGTCCAGCTGGTGATACGATTCATTTGAATCATTTTAAGAATGGGAGTTTTCAAGTTCAAGGAAAAGGACTTCTGGTCAAATCTTTAGTTGTTGAGTCCATATGTGCTTTTATTCCTGACGAGGAAGCAATAAGCATTCAATTGGAGCAAATTGAATCTGATACAAGCGTATCAGATGTGATAAAGGAATGTCAACAAATACTACCAAGTTCTTTTGATTTTCTTGGTAGTAAGATAATTGCAATACTAAGTAGTAGCATTGCATACCGTCACATGAATCTTAAATTACAAGATTATTCTTCAACTGTATTTCCAGCCTTTCGAACTTTGGAAGGATATTTGAAGAGACTTTTTGGTCTTAAAGGAATTCAAATAGGAAGTGATGGATTTGGAGACTACTTTGACAAAGGTGGAGGACAATTTGTCTTGGCTGAAGACACAAAAATGCTTATTGCAAATTCAAAAATTTGTGAAGCAATGGAACGTAGTTATAAATTTTACGTAAAGAACAGACATGGATTCTTTCATATTGATAAAAACATTGAAACATCAAAGACCATTGAAACAAAAGAAAAGGCTGATGACATGATAGAAGAGATACTTAACATCATAGAAGAGTCATATTTAAAAATAATTTCGTAAATTGTGAATTATGCCGAGCAAAAAACCATATCACATATTAGCTATAAACAATAGTGTTATTGTTATTGGTACCGATTACCAACGACTGGATGATTATGATAATTCTCTCTTTGAGGAGTTATCTATCCTAAGTTATGTGGGTGAAATTTACTTTGATTTCCTTCTTAGTAACGGTTTAGGTAAAGACCGATTTTATAAGGCCTACTTTAATGGTAAGAGTCTTGATATAGATTCCATGACTAATGTTAGTATGGAAAGTAATCCTCTATTGTCTATATCTAATACATATCTTGTGAATCAATCGTCAATTTTAGATAATGGAGTATTAAGTTCCAATGAAATATCTGAATTCAAATCTCGATTTTCTAAGTGTAAGCCTGAGAAAGAGTTAGCGTTTGCACACAACTGATTTGGGAGCTAAATTTCTGGAAAAACCAGCAACTTTTTGCGCCTAACTACTCCCCAGTTATATAAGGAGTTTACTCATCTTGATTTTTTTGAGCACTACAGATTTTCTTTAAAAGGGTAACATAAGTTAATCTCCCTTCACAATGAATCGAGCCATCTTTTCGTCAATTTCACCCCCAAAGAGAAATCACGATTTGGGCTATTGAATAGAGTTGGGTGTCTTTCATACATAATTTCACCTTGAGGGTATATTGAGAGGGATTACGGTTCATCTTATAGCAGAGAATAATTTGTTTAACTTAGAAAATTCAAATCATGTTACTGATTCATTGGACCAAGCATAAAAACACTTCTGATATTCTGAAAAACGGTATTCGTCCTAAGCGAAGAAAATCAAAGGATAACTCCAATGAAGGAATTAAAGGTGTTTGGTGTTATCCGTATACTCGAAACAAAAGCCTGAATAATAATTGGAAGAGTAACCTAAAAGTTTGGAGACAGGATGTAACCAACTTCAATGGTATTGTGTTTAAATTAGAGGATAGTGATTTCCCCATCTATGCAGGAGAGTTTTCTGGTGTAGGAACATTTCCTGAACGATCAATCTATCAAAATAAAGAAGCTTTTTTGAAAGTTTACGGCAACGATTTTTCACCAAAAGAAATATTCTTTGAGCGAAACGAAAAAACGTTATCAGAACCGTGGTTAGATCTTGAAGACTTTGAGATTATTATTCCTAATCGAATAGATAGCAATCGCATTGTAAAAGTGATTACGGATAGGAAGAAATTGAAAAAGTCCGAATGAATCTTAGAATTCAATCTCAAGTAGAACGTTCAATCCATATTATACCTGTTTTCACTCTCATTCCATTTTTCGCCCCTCTTGTTACAGAAAAGCAATCATCGCTTACCATCGATCGGTTTTGTGCTCATTTTTGCACCGAAATTGAATCTGTAAAACATGAAACGCCCCTTTTTTCTGATACTTTTTATTTCGGGAGTTTTTGCTGCAAAGGCACAAGAATCGAAAGTGAAACTGGCCGCATACGACGGAATCATCATTGCCGGATATGTGGATGACGGTGCTTTTCTGAATTTCATGGGCCCTAATCTCAATCTCAATCTCACCATCAAACAATCAAAATTGTGCGTGGGAATGTTGCCTTCATTGCGGTTTAAAGAAGACCATGGCACTCCGAAAAACGCGTTCGTAACACCGAATCTCGGTTTCGGATTAACCTACAGTTATAAATGGTTTGCCGTTCAGGTGCCGTGTTATTACAATGCCAAAACGGCTTCTAAAAACGGTAAATGGAATATCGGAGTCGGTTTGGGCGTGCGATTGAATGCATTTCACAAGAAGTAGGTTTATTGGTAAATCTTGATTAGAATAAACCACTCAGGATCACGCTTCTTAGAGATTTATTTTGACTCATTTTCTATCTTTCTGACTTTCAATGTTTTTGGATGACATATTATACGTACCTTCACACTTTATTAATAGAAAATTTTAACATGAGTAAAGGAACAGTTAAGTTCTTCAATGAAACCAAAGGATTTGGTTTTATTACTGAAGAAGGTTCAGGAACAGATCATTTTGTACACGTTTCGGGTTTAGTAAGTGAAATTCGCGAAGGTGATACAGTTGAATTTGAATTGGAAAACGGCAAAAAAGGATTAAACGCAGTACAGGTAACAGTTATCTGATAGCGCATATATTCAAAGATAAAGAGCTCGTCCGCCTCAGGTGGACGGGCTTTTTTGTTGAATAAGAATTCTTAAATGAATTGGTGGGGCCAATAAAAGGGTAGGAAGACATTCCTTCCAGGCGATCTACCATCATAATAAACCGCCCTTCCGGAAATAGCGTTCAATAACTTATAGTTTTTTCACTTGATAAAAATCGCTTCGTCTATCGCGCAGATTACGTACACTACCATAACTGTGCAATTCATCCAGGAGCTTCAAATCCACATCGGCAATTAAAATCATTTCAGTATTGGCGGTGGCTTCACTTTTTACAGCGTTTGACGGGAAAGCAAAATCACTAGGCGTAAATACTGCCGATTGCGAATATTGAATGTCCATGTTTTCTACTTTTGGCAGGTTGCCCACACTTCCGGTAATGGCTACGTAACACTCATTTTCGATAGCGCGCGCCTGAGCACATAAACGTACCCGCAGATAGGCATTTTGTGTATCCGTGAGGTAAGGCACAAACAAGATTTGCATTCCGTCATCGGCTAATAAGCGCGATAATTCAGGGAATTCAACATCGTAACAAATCAGAATTCCGATTTTTCCGGCATCGGTATCAAATACCTGCAAATTGTTTCCGCCTTTCAAACCCCAGTATTTTTCTTCATCCGGAGTTACGTGCAGTTTTTCGTAGCGTTCCACATTTCCGTTCCGGTGGCAGAGATAGCCCACATTTTTCAAGGTATCTCCATCATACAAAGGCATACTTCCAGCAATGATATTTACGTTGTAATTGACGGCCAGCGAACTGAATTTCTTGGTAATCAAATCGGTGTATTGCGACATGGCCCGTATGGCTTCTGCTTCGTTCATTCCTTCAAACTGCGCCATAAGCGGTCCGTTGAAATATTCCGGAAATACGGCAAAATCGGCTTTGTAGCTCGAAATGGCATCTACGAAATACTCGGCTTGCTGAAACAACTCGTCGATGGAATCATACAGACGCATTTTCCATTGTACCAAACCTATTCGCACACTTCTACGCACCCGAAATTCAGGACGGTGGTTCGAAACATAATACACGTTATCCCACTGCAAAAGCGTTGCGTATTCATGGCTTTCGGCATCTTCCGGAATGTAATTCTTCAAGACCTTTTTTACGTGGAAATCGTTGCTGAGCTGAAACGACAATACCGGATCGAAAATTTCGGATTGTTTTACTCGCTGAATGTATTCTTTCGGAGTCAGTTCAGCGGCATATTTATGGTAATTCGGAATTCGTCCACCAAAAACAATAGCTTTTAGGTTGAGTTTCTCACACAATTCTTTGCGCGAATCGTACAAACGACGACCCAAACGCATACCTCTGAAATCGGGGTGAATGAACACTTCGATTCCGTATAATACATTCCCGTTGGGGTTGTGGGTAGAAAACGAATAATTTCCCGTGATTTGATTATAGGTGTGTTCATCACCGAAATCATCGTATTTCACGCGAATGGAAAGGGCGCAGCCCACTACCTGATCATCGGCCATTACGATGAGTTGACCCTCCGGAAAAACGGCGAGTAGTTTTTTAATGGCTCGTTCGCTCCAAACACTGCCTCCCCAATTGGAATAGGCGGCCTTCATGGCATCTACTAATTGTTCATAATTAGACTGTTGGAGTTTTTGGACTTCGATTTTTTGACTTGACATGCTAAACTATTGGAAAATCTACTAGATAATTGTCTGTTGCCAGCAGAGACGCATTTACGAAAGGAAATTTGATAGAGAACCTTGACTAAAGCAGAATGCCACCGTGGTTAAAATGGGCACAATTGGCTACAAGGTACGGTTTTTTTCGGGATGAAGGGCGGAAAAGATGTGTGAATTATTAAAACATGCGGTTTTAGGATGAGTTCAAAAAAGAAATAAGATACTTTATCCGTTTCTGATTCAAATGACACAGAAGTGATAAATTTACCGAAGAAATAATAACTATGCCTCAAGAAATCCGCTCATACACCCCAACTGACAAAGCATCCTGCATCGCGGCTTTTATCAGCAACGTCCCCGTTTTTTTTACTGAGGGCGAAATCACCGATTATTCCAATTTCCTGGATTCGTTGCCGCAGCGGTTTGCTGAAAATACCACGCAGTATTATGTGGTGGTGGTAGATGATGAAGTGATTGGTGCCGGCGGTTTTGGCGACAAAGACAATTCAGATAAATTTTCTCTGGCGTGGGGGTTGGTGCATAATGATTTTCATAAAAAAGGCTATGGCGAAGCCTTGTTGAACCATCGGTTAACGGAATTTAAACGATTGTATCCTACCAAAACGCTGGTACTCGACACCACACAGCATTCTTATACCTTTTTCGCGAAATACGGTTTTGAGGTCACTGAGTTTACCCCCGATTTTTATGAAGAAGGCATGCACCGGTATGATATGGTGTTGAATCAAGGTTAACGTTTGTTTTCACCACGCTTGCGATAAAGCTATTGATTTTTGACTAATTTCAACACAAAGGCACAAAGTTTTTTTGATGAACGAGATGTGTTAAGTACACAAAGGTGATCTACCTCCCCTCTTTGTATTCTCTTAACATATCAAACATGTCTTTTTCCTTTGCTTTTTCGCCGATCGCGTTCCGTCAATAGCTTTAGCGATGGCACAAGCTTCAGCGAAGGAGCAAAGTTTTTTTTAAAGGATAGACTTTTTAAGGACACAAAGAGGTTCTACCCAAATCCCTTTACGTTTACGTTTACGTTTGCGCTGAAGCTCCAGCGTAAGCGTTGTGATCTTTTAACACGTCAAACTTGTACTTTTTCTTTGTGTCTTTGTGGTAAAAAACAGGAGTGCCGTTAAGTCTTCATTTCATTAGGATTTATTGATTATTCAGTTATATTTGTTAAGTCGGTATAGACAGAAAAATAAACCACACATTTCACTGAAGCACCATTTTTCGGTTAAATGTGAAACACTATTCGCGATGACAAAAGAACTCGAAAATTCACTCGATCCAACGTTGGAATTGTACTATAAAATCAATGACCAAGGTTTATACGTCTATTTTTTGTCGGTTTATGTAGCGAATAAATGGATTATGCGTCTTACTGAAGACGAGGAATTTGCTCCCGACAACGGTGAAGGAGGTGAGTTGGGGCTGTGGGTCTCTTATCAGGTACGCAATC
>JBILJP010000272.1:0-7236 GCA_044377135.1 Fluviicola sp. | reverse complement strand
GCGCTTCATTTACGCCCATGGTTCCCATCGGTAGGGGACGTTTTTCGGTGCGCTTCATTAAAATATCCAATTCACGCTCCCAAATTTGATTGGAACCGTTAGAGGCCGCCGTGACCAAAAATCCACCGACTAAAAGCCAAGTGATTTCAAGCCCGTCGGTTCCACCAACAAATAAATAACCGGAAAGTGCAGAAATAATGACCAGTGCGGATAAACGAAATTTCGTGAAATCCATATACATTTTCACTTTCTTACCTATCGACATGGTACCTGCAATTATAATTGGGTGCAAATTTACGGTTTATCTGCAGATAGCGATCATATCCTGAAGGTATTTTGTAAGAGTGTTTAACTGCTCTGAAAATGTTTCAATGCCCCACTATACCTACTTATTTAGTGTATGAATCAACCGGTTATACCAAAAATCGAATGGGTTATTACCTCCTTAGCACTAAATATTACTTCACATAAACATGATCGAAAATGAAACGTACATTTGGATGAATGCTTGACTCTTCAGTTGAGCGTTTTTTAAATTAGGATCTAATCGGGTCATAGGTGTGTTAGTTTGAGGGAGGACGTGGTAAGCCTCCCTCTTCTTTTTTACCACCGTACCAATTAAAATAGTTTTCGCTCCTGAAATAAGCTGTTGCGCCAGCCTATTGTAACGGCTGGAGTAATACTTCGCTGTAAATCACCCCATTGCAGTGCTACTTGCGGATCAAGATACACACTGCTTTTCCATTTCGGCAAGGTATAGATGAGCTGACAACCCACCCGAACGGTGCGCAAGGTAATTCCTTGACCAATTGTGTTGTCGTATTCCTTTGGGCGATTGCCGTAACTTTGATAAATATCTCCACCCCAACTCAATGAATCATTATCAAAGCCTTTCAGCTGAAACACTCCATAAGCTTGTAAAGCGAGCTGTGGTGTTATCGGATAATGCGCTTGAGCTAAGAGTTCGGCAAAATTACTCCCCAGCGGATGTGCCAAAGGTAAGCCTTGGTTGCCCCCGTTTTGACCGTCGTTGATGTGTGAAAAGGTATATGGCCGCATTAGATTTCCTTCAACGCGGTACGTCCATTTCAGTATTTTACCTTTTACACCCAATTGCGCACCGTATTTATTGGCCCACCATTGACTGCGACTACGAATTTCTTTCAGTACAAATTCATCCAATAACAATTGACCGTAAAGGGTGTGTTTTTTGATTCGATAAGAAGTTTGAATTCCCAACAGCACATTGTCTGACGACCCCAAACTGTATTCCTGCGGTCTGAAAAACACGATCGGATTGAGGTATTCTACTTCGAATGCGCGGTTAAATTGACCGTCTTTGGGTTGAAACAATACCGATTCAAAAGCAGTAATGTTCCAATTGCGCGTAACGTTGTAACTTAAATAGTGCGTCGCTCCGAATTTCCAGGCACGGGCTGTAGGATTGTTTTCATGATAAAATTGATACAGCAAACCATATTCCAATCGCCAGATACTTGCTCGCATCAACAAAAACGGATTAGGTGCTGTCTGGTCGCTTTGCAACAACGAGCGGTAACCTTCACCGAAGAATTGATTGTCAATTCCTGCAGCTACATGAAAATAATGATTGGGTGTATAGGCAATACGCGTTCGAATGTTGGTGTAAATGAATTCGTTGCGGTTGTGCAAAGGCAAAAATGCCGTATGTAGTTGGTTTTGTCCTTCGCGGGTACTCCAACCGGCACTGAGCGAAGTGCGTGTGTACCATTTGTTGTTGTGAAACGTTTCGATGGAAACACCGGCAGCAGCACGATAAAACAAGGATGTATCATACTGACTGGCGAAATCCGGATTAAACCGAACTGAAATAGCATGTTTTTTTTGTATAACTTCAATCTGAGTGCCCGTATCAGCAGGTTGGGTAACGCGAATAACAGGTAAAATACTGGTGTGGTTTTTTAATCCGGTTACAGGTCCGGTTGCGGGAAACAAGGTGTATATGCCACCAACCAAGCCCGATCGCTGTCCGAAAACGAGCGTCAGTACCATTAAAAACGCTATGGTCAATACTGCTTTCATCAGAAGTCGAAATAGTGATTGGTGAGTGCTGTTCTGATTCCTACGGAAAACCAGGAACCTTCGGCATAGGTCGCAGAACCTTCGGCATGGCGGTACCTGAAACCGGCAAAGGTTTCAAAACCATATGTGCGATTAAAACGATACCCCACTTCAACCGATTGATTGATGACCTGACGTGAAGAGGAAACCGATGATTTCACCACAGGCATTAACAGGGTTTCATTCTCGGATTGCTTAAAAAAATAATTGGTCTGCGATTGTGCGAACCAATGTCCTTTTTCCCACAACAAGCGCAAGACCACCTCATCGAATGCATTGCCGGAAGGATGCGCAATGGGCAGGTTGTAATTACTAAAATTGAGTCGCGAAACCGACGACATATACGCACCATTGTCGGCATGGTTGTATTCTACCTGAGCTTGAATAAACGGGTTTTTGGCGGGGTACAATCGTAGGCCAATTTGATACACGATGCTATTCTTTTCCGCAGGATTTAATGCAAATTGACCATAAACGGTGTGTTTTCCAACCCACGCTCTCAGATCAATTCCCAATAAAGCGTTGGCCGAATTGGCTTGAGTAGCAGCCTGAAGTGTTGCCGCACCCGGAAGAGGTAAAAAGTACAATGCCGGAATGCTTTTTTGAGAAGTCGAATCGCCCCGATACCATTTTCCACCTTCAAATAAACCGATGGTGATGTGTTTACTTGGCTGGAAATAAAGTGTTGCTATACTCAGAGAGGTCGGTTCGTAATACGCTTCTCCGTTGGTCGGATTAGGTCTGCGCAGTAAATTCAACCCGCGAGCACGCACAAATTGCAATTGCCATTTCTTAGAAAAGCGGTAATTGACGCGCAAGTTCATGGCCCCAACACTATTATCAGACCACAACATACTGCGGTGACCACTTCCTACAAACAAGGGTTGATTGCCCCAGAATACCGTACAATTTTTTAGCGCATATACCGTAATCATTCCGGTTGCGTAAGCGTAATCGAAGCCATTTGCTTTGAAAAATTTGGTGCGTGCAGCTCCGGGAACTACAGCATTTTGGGTGTAATAGTTGGAATCGGCAGCATTGAGGTATTGTTCGCCGTGTTGTTGAATATAGCCCGCTACATAGCTTGGCAGAATGGCTTGGTTTTCATAGAAACTCGTTGTAAACGAAACTTTCTTTCCTAGATTCCCTTCCATGCGTACTCCACGCGTATTTTGGTAGCGTTTGCGGTTGGTATCTTGTAATTCTACTCCATAACTTAGGTTGATCAAAGGCGTAATCTTTAAATTACCTACCGTAGAATCTGTAATTTCTATTAACTGACGCTGATAGAGGAAATGTCCGAAATTGGAATACCGCTTGGTCGAATCTCGAAGCACGTGATTTAAACGCCGCTCAAAAGTCGGAAAAAAAGAAGGGGCTTCATAGCGTATTGGAGTAGGAGCCAAAAGCGCGTCTTTAAAGCTCGACGCCAAAGGTATGGTTTGTGATCTTCCGAACGTGCTGATTAAACAGCCAACGATGACAAGCCAACTACTGCGCATTCTGTTCGAGGTATTGATTTACCGCATGGGTATTAACCACAAAATACGGATTCAGCAGATTGGCTTTGTTATAATAGAGTGGTTCGCCTGAAACGGCATGATAAACGCTTCCGCCCAATGCTTCTACAATTGCCTGACCAGCGGCGATGTCCCATTCCATGGTTGGTGCAAAACGTGGATACACATCGGCTTTACCAAGCGCGAGGTCAAAAAACTTCAACGCACTGCCCTTTTTCAAAAAGGTGTGCGCCCCAAATTGTGCGTTTGTTTTGTGAATATAATCCAATGTGGCACCTGAATGCGGTGTTCTGGAAGTCGCAATAACAATGGGTGAATTGATTTCATACTTCCGGTCGATGAGTTGCCAGACTTCCGGTTTGTGAATTGCATCAAAAGGAATGAGCGCGGGTTGTACATTGATTCCGCCCACTAAAATCAATTGTTCTACCGGCGAAGCAATGATTCCAAGCACGGGTTTTTTGTGTTCGATGAGTGCTATATTGATGGCGAACTCGTCATTGCGTTTGATGAATTCTTTGGTGCCGTCGAGCGGATCAATGCACCACAATTGTTCCCAAAGATGACGTTCCTCGTAAGGTGCATGTACACTTTCTTCGGTGAGTAACGGAATGTCTGTTGGAATCAAATGACGTTCAATAACGGAATTGGAGGCTAAATCGGCTTGCGTAACCGGGCTTCCGTCACGCTTATAGTTAGGTGAAAATCCTTCGTTGTAAACGCGGATGATTTCGGCCGACGCTTCTACAACAGCAGTCAATGCTACCAATAATAAATCGTAGTGAGCCCGTTGTTCCATTGGGTATAAAAATAAGGAGAAAATTATCTTTCTTTTTGTCTTAACACAAAAAGAAACAAAAAAGTCAAGGCTGTACATCCGTCACTTAAGAACTACATGTCATTCCCCTGCCGCACCCCAACTCGCAAACACCATTAACGGATTCTTTTACAAAAGAATCCGATGGCTGACGGCTACGTTCCATTCTGTTTGTTCTTTAACGTGATGAACGTAATGCCAAAAATGAGCTTCCTAAACAGTAGATCATCCCCCAACTTTACAGCAAATCAGCTTCGCACCAATTGTCACGCCAAGTGCAATAAGAGCAGGTAGCGCCTGCACAAAGAAGATTTTTTTGCTGGCTGTAAGTGCTCCGTAGAGTCCGGCGATAGCCACACAACTCAGAAAAAACACCGCTACGTTGAAATGCCAAATCGGGTCGCAAATCAATAACGACCACACCAACCCCGCAACTAAAAAGCCGTTGTATAACCCTTGATTGGCGGCCAGCGCTTTGGTAGGTTTGAATAGTTCTTCGGGCAATGAACCTTTGAAGGTTTTTTTACCGGCAGTTTCCCACGCAAACATTTCCATCCACAAAATGTAGAGGTGTTCAAAAGCGATGATACCGATGAGGATGTTAGAAATGAGTTGCATAATTTCAAGTTATTAAGTTTCTAAGTTAACAAGATCGGGTTACAGATTGAAGCTTTCAAGAAGTATTTCATTTTTACAAGACATCACCTCTCAAACTTATTCCCTTGACTCAACCACAGCCAGATTATACATCAATTTCCATTCATTGTCCAAGTCTAAAACGAGTGAATTGTACGAAACGAAATGATTTTCAGCGCTCACTAACCGTAGTTTAACCACCGCAATTGTTCCGCTTTCATCAACACGTTCAATATGCATGATTCTTGGCAATCCACCGAAAATTCCATCGCGAATATTCGCCAAATACTGTTGCTTGTCGATCATGGTAACGCCTGGTGTTCCCATAAATCTATTACTTGCCACCCGAAAATCGTTGTGTAAAACACTATTTAGTAAATCAACATCACTGTTGTCGCCTCCTTTCACAAAGTCAGTTACGGCTTGTTCTATTTTTTCTTTGGTTGTCATTTGCTGATAATGTTGTTTAATAGTTATCCGGATTTTGTATAGACAGCCTCATTTATCATACATTCACGCCAAACAGGTACCCAACGTAAGCTGTTAATCCCATCGCTGCGGTTCCCCAAAAGGTAATGCGGATAAGTGCTCTTTTTACACTCGACCCACCGGTTTTAGCTGCCATTGCACCAAGAACAATTAAGAAAATGATCGCAAAAACATAGAGGGCATATTCCATGTGTTTAAGTGGCAAAAAGAGCGTTACCAAGAGCGGAAGCAGTCCGCCAACCGTAAAAGACGCACCCGAAGCAAACGCTGCCTGAATCGGATTGGCGCGGGAAATCTCATTCAAACCCAATTCATCTCGCACATGTGCACCCAATGCATCGTGTTCGGTCAATTCTTGAGCAACAACCATTGCGGTTTCCTTTTTCAAGCCACGTTGTTCGTAGATTTCGGCCAGGCGCTGTAATTCAAGCTCGGGCATTTCTAACAATTCTCTCTCTTCACGGTGAATGTCGGCTTGCTCAATATCGGTTTGGGAACTCACCGAAACATATTCTCCGGCAGCCATCGAAAGCGCTCCGGCTACCAGCCCCGCCACTGTTGCCAATACAACGGGAGCTCTTAATTCACTCGCCGCAGCCACACCAATGGCCAAACTGGAAGTAGATAAAATACCGTCGTTTGCGCCAAGAACCGCCGCTCGAAGCCAGTTACTGCGCTGCACATAATGTGGTGCCAAATAATCTTCTGTTTTGTTTTCCATACGAATGTTTTTGATAGCGATTGTTAACTGTCTCCCAACCATGTAATATACGCATTTCTTTCTCACTAAAAGTCGAAAGCTTTTACTACAAAACCAGCTTTGTTAATAAATAACGTGTGTTTGAGGCCGCTTTAAAAGAGCAATAGAGCCTTTTTCAACACGATCCGCGTAATCCTCCACTTTTGTACTTGGTCCTGGATAATGAAAAACTGAACGAGAATGAAGAGCAAAAGAAAAGTCCCAACGATAAATGTCGGGACTTTTCTATTTGCAGAGAGGAAGAGATTCGAACTCTCGATACAGTTACCCGTATACTACCTTTCCAGGGTAGCTCCTTCAACCACTCGGACACCTCTCTGTTTGAGTGCGCAAAAATAGCACTATTTTCAAGAATACCAACGATTAGTTCGTTTGCTCACCGCAAATTGCTGTGGCGAAAAGCGCTTTTAGCTGTTCGGGGTTGTTGGGAAAGCGCCCCAAAGCGTACATTAATTTACTTACAGCTGCTTCTGTTGTGAGGTCGTAACCTGACAATACGCCGTTTTCCGCGAAGAATGAGCTGGTTTCGTATTTTCCTTGTTCTACCGTTCCTGAAGCACATTGGGTGATGTTGAGAACCACTCCCCCATCTTCAATAAACGCTTTCAATAATTGGTGGAATGTCGCATCAGATGAAGCATTGCCCGATCCGAACGATTCCAATATAATTCCCTTGGTGCGCGAAGCGTCAAATAAAGGCGCGTATAAGTTCCAGGTAATGCCCGGAAACAATTTGACCAGTACTACAGACGCGTCAAACCCGGTGAACAACGTAAGTTCATTGGGCCGGGAAATTGGTTCCGTTTCGCGGTAATCAATGTGTACACCGGCCACAGCCAACGGACGCAAGTTGGGCGAACGAAATGCTTCAAACGATTCTGCAGAAACTTTCGATGTGCGATTACCACGGTATA
>JBILJP010000271.1:0-7240 GCA_044377135.1 Fluviicola sp. | reverse complement strand
AGGCTTTTGATCAGTTCGGCATTTTCCAATTTATCTAAGTTGGCCTTGTTCACAATGGAATCATTGAGTTGATGGAACTGATCGGCATAAAAAAGCGCTTGTTGGTAATCACCCAATTTGCCTAGTAATTTTGATTTCAATTCCAATGATTCGGCTTTTCGGAGTAAATCGCCCGACTGTTCGGTGTACACCAACGCACTATCTGCATACTTGAGAGCAGCTTGATAACGCTGGTTTTTCTGTTCGATTTTTGCCAAAACGATAAAATGCAGCGATTTAATGACTCCATTACCAGATTCCGTGCTGTATTTCAATGCTTTTAGCGAATAGTTTTTGGCTTGTTCGATTTCATTCTGCTCTTCGTAAATGATTGCCAGAGCCATGTAACAATACATAATTCCCTTGTGGTCGTTGGATTGTGTGAAATACCGGATAGCCGATTCGTAATTCTTAATCGCCGATTTCGGTTTTCCGGAGTTAGCCTGAATTCCTGCAATGGTAGAAAAAACATAGGCATCAATGCGTTTGTCTTTGCTGTGATTGAGCGCACTCGCTTTGTTGAGGAAATAGATCGCGTGGTCATTTTTACCGATTTCAGCATACACAGAACTCAGGTTGAAATACAAGGGAATCAATTCGGCGGTCATTTCCCGTTTTTCCAATTGTTCACGCACCCGGTTGTAATGTGTGAGCGAAGCAATGTACTTTTTACGGGCCATTTCGCTTGAGGCAATGATCGACTCGAATTGCAATTTCTGCACAATTATTTTTTCAGAAACCGGAATTGCAGCGACTTTTTCGCCGATTTTATCCAGTTTTTTCCATTGGAAGGTTTCGTAGTATACATTTCCCAAACCAATGTAAGCTTTGATCAGATTAACACTGTCTCTTCGTTGTTTGGAATAACTGAGGGTTTGTTTGTAATACACCTCCGACAGCTTAAAATCGCCCTTTAAATTATAGGCGCCACCCAGCAATAAATAAGCGCGCGTTTGCGCATCGTGCAATCCGAATTTACGAATATCATCTTGCACCGCCGCCAATAAACGAATGGTTTTATCGGGTTCGTAGGTTGTTTTTAATGCCTTTTCGGCACCATCAATAGCTTTGTAGACTTTATTGATTTTTTGCTGTTGCAATCCTTGTGAAAACAACATGTTCGGCGACAGCAACAAACCTATTGCCAGCAATGAATAATAGTAAAATCGGGTAATCGTTTTTTTCATACGGCATCCTCTATCCAAAAATGTTGCCGAAAATTCGGGTTTGGGGAAATATTTTGATCAAACATGCCTGTAGGCGAGTCACTATCCGTTTGAAAGCGTTTTCTCGCTTAGGAGCTTAAAAATATATGAACGTGAACTCAAATTTGAAGTTAATTTGTTTTCTTCATAAAAATCGCATTTCGAAGTGAGATTGAAAGTATTAAGCAACACAGTGTTGCCACACATTTATATTTTTGTTTAAATTATTTCATTAACTTAAAAAAATAGCATACATTCGCATACTATGGTTAGCAATATTTATAAAACATACGATGGTTTAATAGAATTTCATTTTGGTGATTTTTTGAAAGTATATGAAAGTTGGAGTAGCCCAACAGTGATAATTTCTGATGGTCCTTATGGCATTGGAGGTTTCCCTGGAGACCCTACCACAGCCGACAATTTAGGTGAAATCTATGAGCCTCACATAAAAATATGGACTGAAAAATCAACAGCAAATACTACTTTGTGGTTTTGGAACACAGAATTAGGTTGGGCAAATGTTCATCCTTATTTAATTAAACACGGTTGGGAATTTATTAACTGCCATACTTGGGATAAAGGTTTAGGTCACATTGCTGGAAATGCAAATACAAAAACTTTAAGAAAATTACCTGTCGTGTCTGAAGTTTGTGTGCAATATGTGAAAAAGGCAACTTTTAAAGTTGGTGAAGATGTTTTAAACATGCAACAATGGCTAAGGCATGAGTGGAAAAGAACGGGATTACCATTTTCAAAAACCAATGAAGCATGTGGAGTTAAAAATGCTGCTACTCGTAAATATTTCACTGATTGTCATCTTTGGTATTATCCTCCAATTGAATCTTTTGAAAAAATTGTGGCATATGCAAATACTTTCGGAGACGAAAGTAATAGACCATATTTTTCTGTAGATGGAATAAGCCCAATGACTGCAAAAGAATGGGACAAAATGAGGGCAAAATTTTATTGTCCTTTTGGTTTAACTAATGTATGGAGTTCTCCGCCTTTAAATGGTTCAGAGAGATTAAAAAACGGCAATAAATCGCTGCATTTAAATCAAAAACCACTCAAATTCATGGATTTGATTATTCGGTCTTCGTCAGATAAAGATGATGTGATTTGGGAACCATTTGGTGGGTTATGTTCTGGTGCAATTGCAGGTTATAACTTAAAACGAAAAGTTTATGCTTCTGAAATCACAAAAGAAGTATACGATTTAGCAATAAACCGAATCCAAAGCGTTGAACTTCAACCTACATTAAGTCTTTAATTATTTCAATTGTATCAACCTTTTTATCATTAATTAATTTTGACCAATGCTTTAACGAATGTCCAAAAATACTCGTTGTTAAGACGTTAGTTTTGAATTTTTCGAGTTCTTCATGTTGTATTCGATCAATTTTCGCAAAATTTGTATCAGAACGGTATGGGAATTTCTGAAAAATGGCATTAAGTTTATCTTGGTATTCAGAGTCGGAGCTGTAAATAGTTTGATAAATCCCCAAATCACTAGTGAATTTAACAGCTTCATTAAATTGATCTGGGCTACCTTGAAATTTAAATCCATTGGTGTTCGTTTGTTGTAAATTAGCCGTTCGTTTTGATGTGTCCCCTGGTTCAAACACTATATAATCTGGTGGATTATTGTAATGTTTGTCCCTTGCCTCAGCAAGACTTTTTGCCGAACCAACCCAAACAGCAATAATTTTAGGTTTTCCATAAATAATAAATTCGGGAATCCAAGCCACTAGAGCAACATTGGTTTGATTTTCATTAAAATGATTAATACTATCTTTAAACCTAGCAGTAATCTCTGTTGCTAATGGAAACCAAGTTTTTATTTCAATACCAGGGGTTGGACTTACATTTCCTTCAAAAATTGTGTCAGGGAAACCAGGATCTTGCCTTATCCAGTTACCGCAGCCTTTCCAATCAATTTTATTAAGTTCTTCACAAACATTGTATTCAATCATATTCCCCATAAAAGGAGAGAATTTTGACACTGTTTTTGCCAAGTGTTCGGCATATTCCAAAGTAGTCGGTTTTGCAATATCTAAAATATCTAACGTTTTGCCCGATAATGACTGAAGATGATTACTTGCAATTTTGAGAATTTCGTGGTATTTCATGTAAAGAGTTCTGGAATTTCAACATCCAACGCTTTCGCTATTTTTTCTATGTTAACAAGTGTAATATTTTTTTCTGCACGTTCAATCATTCCAATATATGTGCGATGAAGGGCTGCTTTAAAGGAGAGTTCTTCTTGAGACATTTTTTTTTCTTGTCTAAGATACCGAACTCTTATCCCAAATTGAACTAAAACATCATGTTTATTCATAGAAACCTAGAATGTCGTGTAAAGCTACTTTTAGTATGCAAAATAAACCACATACTATAGTTAGCATTTTGTTGTTTACATTTCTTATATGTTATTTTATCATTTTTAATGTTGGGCAACGTTAGAATTAGCGCGGGATCATCCTGAGGCTGACAAGTCATCCCGCGCCAACAACCATCAAATTTGAATATCGGGGATTATTTCTGTTTCCTCCCGAATCGCATCCCGCAAACACGGAAACACAATCGGTCTGATTTTATTGCGGAAGGCTGCCTTTTCCATGCGCAAACGCTGAACGGTGTAATTCTGCTGTTCTTTTACCAGCCATTCCAGTTCGTCGAAAACAGCCTTTGGCTTGTCCAAACGATTGGCATTCATGGCCTCGATACGTCGGTTAAATTCCCCTTCCGAAACTTGTTCGAGGCTATTGATCGTTTTTTGACCACCATCAACTCCGGTTTCTTCGTACAGGTAAAATCCGTTTTCGGCTATGCCAACCACCAAAAGATCATACTGCATGTCTTTGTTCAAACGACCGCTGAATTGACCGCCCGATCCATCCAAACGCTGGAAACTCTTCACTTGTTTTGGAAACAAGTAGACCATTGTTTTTCCGTAATCGGCGTTGTTTTTTAGCGAAACGGAGAAGGATTTGTATTCGGGAACTTTTAGCGCTGGTGGCACGTACATTGACGCCATAGACGGTAATGCTTGCGTCTTGGTGAGTTCTTTGGATAGTTGTCGCAATCGACTACCTTTCCAAGTCACTCTTTGTGCATAACGTGTTTGCACAAATTGATCGCAATTAAACGCAGGCGCATTACTAAAAATGGTGAACCCAATTTGTGGTTTTTTTCCTAATTGTCGCACCATTGCTTCGTAATTAAAGCGCGCTTCTTCCGTACTGTTCTGCGATTCCCTGCGTGCAGTGCGCCCCGACTCTTCGGTTCGCAAACGTTGCATTCTGTTGTCCCAGGCTATTTCCTGTCTGCGCACAAAATTCTGGTCTTTTTTCAGCTCTTTCCGAATGTTAGAAACAGCACTTTCGTAATATTGGCGCAAGTTATTCATGTGTGGATTATCCAGCTCTACTCCTCCTACCCGCTCGGCGGCAAATTCTCTGAATTCAGGATAGCCCATATTAACGACTTGATCATCTATCTTGTATAATGGTTTATTGAGGTTATCGGTGTAAGCTTCCAGCACCTTTTTATCACAGGTAGCATGAATGGTTTTCATCCGTTTTTCAAAATCGCGGGTAGCCAAAATGGTGTTGTTGAATTTGGGTTTCCAGAAAGCAATGACCGCGGATGGTGGAATGTGCTCTTTGGTTTCAACTCCCGAAATGGAATCAGAAATAGTTCCTTTGTTATTAGCCGAAGAAAGTTGCGCGAATGGCATGCCTACTAAGGAAACACTGCCTCTGTACTGGACTTTTTCACCAGTTCCATCGTCATAAACCGAATACCGAAAATCAAAACCGAAAGTCGTCTGTGGTAAATAGGCTTCCACTTTTTGCCTGAAGACCACTTGTTTTTCAAATCCCAATACCGGCTTGCCTCTTAATAGAACTGTTTTTGGGGTATCAATTTCCTCCAAACCGCCAATTAAGCGGAATCGGTTTAAGTCAATACCAGCCAATATTTGTTCATTATTACTTAAAACATGATACCCTTTCAGAAGTCTTACTTCTAAAAAAAGATAGAACTGGTTATTCCCAATAAGAGTAACAGACGGATTAACACCATAATGTGTTTCAAATACAGTGTTACTAAAATCTTTTGCAACCCCATTTATAAGTGCTAATGAATCGTTCAGTTTATCCAATCTCAACTGAAGACTATTTTCAGTTGTATCTGATCTGACATTGGATATTGTTCTTAAAAGATCTTCGAATTGAAGAAGCATAGGTCGAGCACTATTGGAAGCCGGAACATTTTCCAAAGCAACATCCTCCGGCTCATCCTCAAAACTCAAATACAAACTATCCCGTTCTTTTTTGCCGGTTTTCCATTTCAGTTCATTCAATTTGGCTTCATAATCCGGCGGATAAAAATCAAGATCGCTCATATCGGCTAATTGCGGAAGCTTGGTGAGTTGCTCCGGATTTTGCCAATCGATCAGGCCGTTGTTCATTTTCTTGCCTTCAAACAACATCATGCCTTCTTTCAGTTCGTCTACCGGAACCTGCACGTAAACCCCAACTTCGGGGTTCACGCCCAACTTGGTTCCGTCAGGGGCGAAAGCTTGTAGCGCAAACATTCCTTGTGTTTCGAGCAAATGTTCTCCGGCAAAAGTTGATAAACCGGCTTTTACGATATCTGCCGCATTAATTGCTTCCTGCCATTGAATCATTTTAGGTCCCGAATACGGTTTGCCGTTTAGTAAAAAAGCCCCATCCGGAATGGAAAGCAACACACCCGTTTTGGAAAAAACCACTGTATCTTGTTGATTCAGGTGGAAATACTCAGCTACGATGTGTTCCAAAGGTGTGTGCTTATCCGCTTCCAGTTGAGAAATCAATGCTTGTTCGGCATTTTCTTGTTGTTGAATGTTAGTTCGATTGGTTGCCCAAACCGTGATGGCAGTTATGGTTGCTACTACAAATACTGCAATAGAGGCATTCACCACATTTTTGCGAAAGTGATAGCGCTTTGCCGTTTGTTGCACCGCATTACGTTGAGAAGCGCGTTTGGCCGCTTCGTGCAATTGACGATGTAGAATGACTTGTTGCAATAACTGATCGTTTTCGGCCAGTTGCAATTCAAATGATTGACGTTCTGCCTGCGACAATTCGTTGAGCAGGTAACGTTCTATAAGTTGTGTGATTTCAGGATTCATGGTTTCTGTAGTTCAAGTTCAACATTCTGCTCTAGTTCCGGGCCTTGCACCAGCTCTTTGGCTTTTTGCAAACAGCGGTACTTTTGCGCCTTGGCAACTTTGTCGTTGCGCAGTCCAATTTTCACAGCAATATCTGCCATGTTCCAGCCCAAGCCATAAAACAACTGCAGGAGTTCCTGACATTGTTTCCCAAGTTGGGTTAATGCCTGTTCGATGGTTCTGATCTGCGTTTCTTTCTTGAACCAATCATCATCAAGCTGTGCCACATCGGTTTCCAGCGACCACGTTTGTTGCTTGCTTTGTTTGCGCGATTGATTGTACCAGATGAGTTTGCAGGTATTGCGCACATAGAAAAAAGGTTCTACGGTCAATACAAAATCGGGCTGCTCGCACTTGCGGATATAAATCACCAATGCTTCTTGAAATACATCTTCAGCATCATTCTTGGTACAGCCCAGATTTAGCAGAAAACGTTTGATCTCGGGCCACTTTTTATAAAGCGCCTTCAACTGCGTTTCCTGTTGGATGGTTTTGTTAACGGTCTTTTTCATTACACTGTTTTGTACCTAATGTTGAATGGAGGGAAAGGTAAACAGAATTTAGAATGAAGAATTATGAATGCAGAATTATAAAGGTGATTCAATTGAAAATTGAAAATTGAAAATTGAAAATTGAAAATTGAAAATTTGTATGTCCCTGATATAGGTTGACCACAAAAGTCAATTTATATGAGAACAACAATTCGTTTAGTAAAGACCCGACGACGGTTCACAGAAGACTTCCAACGTAAGGTGGTGAAAGAATTCGAGGAAGG
>JBILJP010000270.1:0-7266 GCA_044377135.1 Fluviicola sp. | reverse complement strand
TCAAAAAAGGTTATTTCTTTTTCGATTTTTTGGGTTTCTTGATCTTTTTTTCGGTGTCAAAGGAAACGGATGTACCTTTTTCTTTCTTGCGCCCTTTTTTGGCATCATAAGCATCCATCGCATTTTGCGGATCTTTGTTTTTCTTGGTTTTCGCTTCTTTTTCAGATGCTGCTGCCAATTCACTTTCCGTATCAGGAGTAACAGCAACGTGTACTTCTTTGCTGGCAGGCGAACCTTCCGTTGTAGGATCTACCCATTTATTAGCCACTTCCGTTTCCATGATTTCTTCTGTACGCGGATTGATGGATTTCACGGTGATCATTTCCTCGTCTTTGTTCACACCAATAACATCTTCCACCAATAGCCATTTATTGCCGTTGAATTCATAAGCATCATAAGACATATCCGGAACGTAATATTCGTAGAATCCTTCCATTGTTGGCGTTTCAGGCGAAAGATGATCAAACATGATTCGTTGATGATCTTCATCCCAACGCAGTGACATGACGGTTTTTTCAGAATGCTCCATGTAAACCCGCTTTTTGGTATCATCACCTGCTTTAAACAGGGGAGCACCTAATTTGAGCGTGTTTCCGGAAAAATAAAGTACATCAATGAGTTTGATGTTGCTTGAAGAAGTGTTACCGTCCCAGCCAAGCAGGGTGTAATAGGTTTTGTTGTTCTTGTCTACCGGAATGATTTTGTAGTACAAGGCACCGTACCAATTGTCTGCTTCCAAAACATCATCGGTTCTGGCAGGAAGCATGAATGAATTGTCGACCAATTCGATCACTTTGTGTTCCGGTTTGCGTTCATCGCCTTTCAAGACGTAAGCAAAGTAGCGTTGTGACTGATCGTCTTGTTCTACATTCCAGGAAACAATACGCACCAAATTATCGGGACTATTGATAATACCGATGGTTTTTAGCCTACTGAAAGTGTAAGTCAAAGCTGTTGGCTCGTTAAGCGTTTGTTCGAGTTGTTTTTTGAATTGTGCGTTCCAATTGTTCTTTGAAGCGTCGTTTTTAGCAGCGCGCAAGGAGTCAAGCAACATCTCCAGTTCAACTTCTTGTTGTACAATAGCGTCCTGTGCCAACAAAACGGTGGAACCGAACATCATTACAGAAAACAAACAAAGTACCTTTTTCATGTCTCTTTGAACGCAATATAGGATGATTCGTTACAGGTTGCAACGAAAAAAGTTCACACTAAACGTGCATAAAATCTTTCTTCGCCAATAATTCGTCTTCTGTCTCACGGAATTCCGGATCGTCAACGCAGCAATCAACAGGACAAACAGCTGCACATTGTGGTTCGTCATGGAAACCAACACACTCGGTACATTTATCGGTAACGATGAAATAAACGTCCATGTCTTTCGGCTCGAAAGTAGCATCCGCTTCGGTGTCTTCACCATTTAAAGTAGTGATCAATCCTTTCAAAGACGTGCCGTCAGAATAACGCCATTCAGCGCCACCTTCGTAGATTGCGTTGTTTGGACATTCCGGTTCGCATGCACCACAGTTGATGCATTCGTCTGTTATCATGATTGCCATAGCTGAAACAATTTTTTTGGTGTGCAAATATACGAAGCCTAAAACAATTCTTCGATCATTTTTGTTTGAATCTTTCCTGTAGCTAGGACAAAACAGCTAATTTTGCAGCGTGAAAAAGGAGCAATTAATAGATTTGTTTAGCAAATTGGGTGAGCTATTCCGCTCGCTGGGTCAAGACGCCGAATGGCCGGGGTTCGAAATCGGTTTAACCGAAGAAGAATACCGCAACTTCCGTGAGTTAATAGCTCGAGAACACATTCACAATCCGTGGTTTACAAAAAGTGCGATTCAATTTGCGTTGAATTCACTTGCGGATATGCTTGATCCTGCTGTTTTAAAACCATTTGCCGATCGTTACGGTGTTACAGAAAAACCAAAACGTGTGGCAATTATCATGGCGGGAAATATTCCGATGGTGGCTTTTCATGACGTGGTGTGCGTATTGTTAGCCGGACATAATGCTGCTTGTAAATTGAGTTCGAACGATAAACATTTATTGCCGGCTGTAGTAAGCGTGCTCAAACAATGGCAACCAGATTTAGCATCACGAATTGAATGTCATCAAGGGTTAATGAAAGAAATGGATGCTGTTATTGCCACCGGAAGTGATAATGCATCCAATTATTTTGAGCAGTATTTCGGGAAGTATCCGCATATTTTTAGACGAAATCGTACTTCGGTTGCTGTGTTAGACGGATCTGAATCGCGCGAAGATCTTGAGAATTTGGGCAGTGATTTGTTTCGCTATTTCGGACTTGGTTGCCGAAATGTATCCAAGGTTTTTATCCCGCGTGATTTCAATACCGATCGGTTGTTTGAAGCAATTGTGAATTACGGCGAAATTGTGAATCATCATAAATACGCCAATAATTACGATTACAACCGTACGATTTATATGATGAACAGCATTCCGTTTCTCGATAATAATTTCTGCATTTTCAAAGAAGATGAAGGATTGTTTTCGCCGTTATCGGTATTCTTTTATCAGCGCTATGATTCAATGGAAGAAGTAACGCAGTTTTTGGAAACGCATAAAGATTCGATCCAAACGGTTGTTGGGTCAGGTTTTCAGGCGTTGGGGAAAGCACAACTTCCGGCTATTGATGATTATGCTGATGGGATTGATACGATGGAGTGGTTGGTGAAAATCTGATGCTTTTTTGAGTTGAATAAACACACGTAATAGTGCGAAATTACATGCGATTATTTGGCACGTCATTTTGCAATATTACGAACGGATTTTGAAGTTGAAAACCGAGATTTATTCCGCATTTTTATTGATCAATCGCACCAATTCCTTCGCTGTGACTACTCCCGATTGTCTCCACTTGATTTTTCTTTTGTGAAACTGATAGCGAAAATCTGATGTTTTTTTGAGTTGAATAAACACACGTAATATTGCAAAATTACATGCGTTTATTTGGCACGTCATTTTGCAATATTACGAACGGTTTTTGAAGTTGAAAACCGAGATTTATTCCGCATTTTCATTGATCAATCGCACCAATTCCTTCGCTGGAACTACTCCCGATTGTCGCCACTTGATTTTACCTTTGTGAAACAAAATGAGCGTTGGCACACTTCGCACCTGATACGCTTGAGCGGCGTGTTGGTTTTTGTCTACATCAATTTTAAGTACCGAGCCCTTTCCGCCAATGCGTTGCTTTACATCATCCAAGATCGGAGCCATCGTTTTACACGGACCGCACCAAGTGGCATAAAAATCAACCAATACAGGTTTATCGCTGTTGATTATCTCTTTGAAGGTTTTCTTTTGGGCCATAACCGTTGAGTTTACTGTAATGCAAAGGTAACGGATTTGTGGCGCACGATTTGTAACCAATGTCACTTATATCAATTAACTTCGTGTTCAAACCGTTATAACAATGATGAAGCATCTTCTTTTTTCGCTCATGATATTGAATCTCGCATTAGTAGTGAGTTGCAGCACCGTGAAACCTATTTCCGAAACCGATACAAAATCCACAACCGAAGAAAAACAAACATTGACGGGTGAGTACCATTCAACAACAGGAGTAATGACTCCGTTGAGTTGCTATTGTAGCGAAGGTGGAGCGCTTTTAATTGGTCAAGACGAGAAAATTAGTGTTTGTTTTGATGGATTGAAAGAAAAACCGGATGATTGTAAGCAGTTGACGGTTACCGGTCATTTCGAAACAATTTCCAATGAACCCGAATCTACAAGTCCTTGTCCGAAAGGAACGATGAAGGTTTTTGTGGTGGAACGTTTTGAGTGTAAGTAAGGTTGGCTCGATTAATTTTCTCCTTGATATTATTACTCTTGGTGTATTGTTCTGCAAGTAATTAAACTATTCAGATCACGATCCTTAATTTAATCAGAATCAAAAAATCGGAACAAATAATCTTCAATTTACCGATGATTAAATTTGCGGACTGCGCCAATTCAAGGAAGCGAAGTAATAAAAATGGCAGTTTCGTAGTGTTTTGTCAAAAGCGCTTGCGTTTCAGATCCCGATCTGCCACTTTTGACCTAAAAACACAGAAAGAGCCATTTTTTACGAGCGGCTTAGAATGGCGCAAAAGGATGTTTTGCTTACTTTTTCAGCCTTGGCAAAAAGTAAGAGTCTACCTTTTCAACATTTCCCCAAAAAGTTATTGACAATTTTTGTAACTATTGTTAATAACCTGCGTAATGAAGGCAACTATAAAGCCTTTTATTATGCGATTCGTTACCGTAGCTTTCAGTTTAGTTGTTGTTTCCAGTGCCGTGGCAGGAGGAAACGAGAAGAACTACACCCAAACAGAATATGTCCAAATGTGGTCGCCAGTGGCGATTTCCCAAATGCAGACCTATAAAATTCCGGCCAGTATTACCTTGGCGCAAGGTATTTTAGAAAGCGGTAACGGGAATTCCGAATTAGCGAAAAAAGCCAATAATCACTTCGGAATCAAATGTCACGACTGGAAAGGTGATACCGTTTTGATGGACGATGATAAACTAGGCGAATGTTTCCGAAAATACACTTCAGCCGATGAATCGTATAAAGATCATAGTCTGTTTTTGACAGGTCGTTCACGTTATTCCAAATTGTTTGCTTTTCCGGTAAACGATTACAAATCGTGGGCGCAAGGCTTAAAAGATGCCGGTTATGCAACCAATCCGAAATATCCTCAGCAATTGATTGAGTTGATTGAGCGTTTGCATTTGAATAAATACGACGAGCAAGTCTCTCCTTCAAACAATAAAGGTTCCGAATTACTTGCTCAGGAATTGGAAGATGCCAAAAAAACGAATGAGAAGCCGGAAGAAAATGCAAAAGCTTACCAAAAACACACCGTAAAAGAGCATAAAAACAAAATCAACTACATCGTTGCCCGAAAAGGCGATACGTTCTACAAGATTTCCGAGGAATTCAATATGGGAATCTGGCAGCTATACCGCTACAACGATTACGGTCCGAAAAAAGATTTGTTAGAAGAAGGTGATATCGTTTACCTGGAACCGAAACGTCACCACGCGAAAGAAAAAAATGCGGTTTATACAGCCACAAAAAATACCACGATGCTTGCTATTTCTCAAGCCGAAGGAATTAAGCTGGAATCGCTGTTGGATATGAATAACAGTGAATCTGCAGATGAAGTTGTTCAAAAAGGACAAAAAGTCCTTCTTCGTTAGTCGTTGAACTGAAGAAGTTTATTGTTGTTGTTTGTTCGTGCGCCTGAGCTCTGTGAGTGTCAGGCGCACTGTTTTTAGTAACGTTCTGTTTTGTAGACTAGGATTTCAATGATTTACTAGCTATTCTACCAATAATGTATACTAGTGTTAAGCAATATAACGATTTAGTGAAAAGGTTAGGAATAAAAGAAAGTTTTGTTATTTTTGATCAAAACAGGCTATATGAAACCCTCTAGCGAACTTTTCAAGCTGATTAAATCTCTGACCAAATCAGAGAAGCGTTTTTTTAAGTTGTCATCTGCTTTACAGGCCGGTGAAAAGAACTACCTCAAAATTTTCGATTACATTGAAAAACAAGAGCATTACGACGAGGATGAACTCAAGGAAGCATTTTCAGGAGAGGTTTTTGTAAAGCATTTACCTTCCGAAAAAAATCACCTTTATCGATTAATATTAAAGAGTTTACGTGTTTATTACAGTGAACAATCGGCTTCGAGTATTTTGAAGCAGGAGTTGAAGAACGTGGAAATACTCTACAATAAAGCGCTCTACCGCGAATGCGAGAAATTTGTGCAACGTGCCAAGTTGGTGGCCAAAGAAAATGAAGAATTCTATTACTGGTATGAATTGATTGCCTGGGAAAAACGCCTGTTGGAAGCTGCCTACGAAGAAGGTGAATTCGGTCGTGATCTTGATAGTCTGGTTGCTGAAGAAGAGGAAGTGATTTCCAAACTGCGCAACGTGGCCGAATACCAGATCATTTATTCTAAAATCAACTTGATCTTCCGAAGTGGTGGATTTACGCGAAATGAAGCCGAACGTAAAATTGTGGAAGACATCGCCGATTATCATTTGATCAAAGGAAAAAACACCGCATTGTCTACCCGGGCTTCGTCAATTTGTTATTATGTAAAAGGTTTGTGCGCTGCCACCAATCGCAATTACGAAGATAGTTTTCAGTTTTTCAACCGCACCCGCGATATTTTAGACAACAATCCAAAAATCAAAGAAGATCTCGGACACCGTTATGTGGCTACATTGTCGCATTTGTTGCGTTGCTACATCGATAACCAGCAGTTTGAGGAAGCAGAACGTATGATACAGGAGTTGCGTTCTCTTGAAGGAAAGAAAGGATTTAATTCCATGGATATCTCCCTGCGTATCTTTACCATTTCCTACAATTCGGAGTTTTCGCTGAATCTGGCAATGGGGAATTTCCCGAAAGCGGCTCAATTGATCACAGAAGTGGAGCAACAGGTGGCTGTTTTCGACGATAAAATCTCCAAAGAACAATCCATTTTATTCCAATACAATAAGGCGTATACTTATTTCGGAATCGGTGAATTCAAAAAAGCGCTTTCTACGCTCAACGAGGTGCTCAATGATAACGAACAGCGTTTGCGTCAGGATATTTATAGCTTTTCGCGCATTTTTAACCTGATCATTCACTTTGAACTGGAGAATTACGATTTCCTGGAATACGTGATCAAATCAACCAATCGTTATTTGTCAAAACACGACCGCGATTACGAAATTGAAAACACGGTGATCCGTCACATTCGTAAATTGGCCAAATCGACCAACAATGCACAACGCACCGAGATTCTCGAAAAGATGAAGGTAGAGGTGGATGAACTGATGAAAGATCAGCAAGAGCGCGTGATTCTGGAATATTTCCACCTTCCGGCCTGGATCGATAGTAAACTCACGAAAGAAAGTTTTTCAGGAACCATTCAAAAATACTTGCGCTAAACTAAACTGTTTACAGAAGTATTACTTATGTCTAAGATGTGTGAACGTTATAGTATTAATAATACCCAACTTGAGTATGGTGATTGGTTTAATTAGTCTGCATGCAGACTAAAATCTTCGCGCACTTTGCGACTTTGCGTTGATTTTTTTGCACCGCAGAGATGCAAAGAGCTCAAAGAAGTTGCACAGGTGCAACTAACAGAATGTGATTCACACCATTTTTGGAACTGATAGATATACTTCGGTGTTGAAAGAACTGTCCAGTAAATCATACAAGGGTGTTAGGTGCGTATCAGCCTA
>JBILJP010000269.1:0-7268 GCA_044377135.1 Fluviicola sp. | reverse complement strand
ATCAATCCAGAGAGAATTTACTCAACTTTGTGAATAATTCCTGGTTGAATGGCGATGGTGGAGCAGGAGCACCAACCATGCTTTGGACTAATTGGCCGGGAATAGATGGCTCTGAGTACTTTTTTGATGGGTATGGAATTGCTGAATCAACCGATGGGAGTGCGGCAGGATGGAGGCAAATGCTTGATTTTTTAGAAGTCGGAGGTTTGGGTGGCGTAAATGGCTGGCAGGCAATGCAAGATTATGCAAATGACAATAGAATGAGTGGTTGTCCGCCTGTTTATATCATTCCCGGAAATAGGATGATGGCACGTTTTTATGATGATGTAGAGGCGAATCTTGTACCTACAATAACTCATGTGAATCAACTGTTCACCGACGGCGTTCATCCGAATAATATTGGGGCGTATATGATTACAATGATTCATTATGCGTGTATTTTCGGGCAATCACCTGTTGGACTTTCAAACAACATTCACCCGGATGTTACCATTGATGCAGATTTGGCAACCTACATTCAGAATATGGTTTGGGATGTTGTGACCAACTACCCAAGAAGTGGTATTGTTGAATCGTTAGATGTGCAAGATATTGCACAATCTCGCATCAATGTTTTTCCAAATCCGGTCTCTCACTTCCTGAATGTTGAAGCTGAAGGCCTGTCAACTAGTAAAGCAATTTTTGATCTCCGCGGAAATAAATTGATGACTACAGATGCCAATACAATTGATGTGAGCCATTTGACTGCTGGCGCCTATCTGTTGGCAATTGGTGACGAAAAGAAACTATTCATTAAACAATAAACGCCAATCAATTCCAACAATAGTTTTAATCCGAATTAGTAAAACCAAAACATCCCACATTGTTTTACGTTTTGTAAGAATCCCTGTCTTGGTTAAGATGGGGATTCTTGTTTTCAAAACACAAGCAACCTAACGAAATTCTTATCTAGATCGAAAGAAGGTTTCGGCATGAATAACCACAATAGGGCACATGTGATTGTTTTCGCAGCGTGATACAGCAATGTTGTGTCGGTGAATATCCTTTGCTGAAAAAAATCGGTAACATAATGAAGAGCTATTGATCAGAAATAATGACTACACCTACTAAAAAAAGCAATCAATGATTAACGTATGAAATCATTGGTACAGCTATCCACTGTCACAAATCTTCCGGTAGCTATAGTTGTTTGCTTGTCATTCAACTGATAAAAGTAAACACCGCTTTTCAAGACTCCCTTTTCAACGATTACCTGATGTTGTTGAACAGCTATTGTGCGCAAGAGTTTTCCTTGTGCATCGGTAATGGTCAATTGCAAATTGGTATAATCAGTGGCGTTGATCTGAAAAACAGCTTCATCACTAAACGGATTCGGATAAACGCTCACCAATTCTTCTGTTTCAAGTTTCGAAACACCAAGCGTTAATTGGTTTTGAAGTCGCCACACATCATTCGAGTTGATACCCGCCATCATCCATAAAGCATGATCATAAACCGTGGTGGACGCAGCGTGACGTATCATCTGTTTCGGATTCTTCAATTCGTACCAATCTGTTCCGTTTTCAGAATACCATGTTTCATTGTTATCGGTTTGTGATGCCATGCCGTTCATCACCCACAGTTTATTGTCGAACCAGGCTACATTGTGCCAATAGCGTGGTTTCCATGGAGCACTTGCCGTTATTAGTTCCCAATTTATGCCGTCGGCGGTTTTCCACACATCATTGTAACACCTTCTGTCCCACAATCGGCCACCACCCAGAAGCCACATGTTACCGTTGTCATCCACGCAGGAGTTCAACATCATGCCTCTTCCAGTCCAAGGTGCGTCGGGCAAGCGCGTCCAATCACTGCCATCTGTGCTTTCCCAAACCTGATTCAGGTTTTCGTTTACGTACTGTACTTGCTGTCCACCGAAATTCAGGATTTTCCCATTCAAACTGGCAACATTGTGCATGGTACGCAGAGGCGTTAAACCCGGAATGGTATCGAGCACTTGTATCCAGTTGATTCCATCGGTACTTTTCCACACATCTCTCAAGGCTTGCGATTGCGGATCGCCACCAATCACCCACATTGCACTATCGTGAACCAACCAACCGCTGCAATGTCTTCCTTGCCACGGAGCTTCATTCACAAAGGTCCAGTTAACACCATCGGTTGAGTTCCAAACTTCACTGGTAGTATAGTTATTGGCGGCATGATGTGGCGGATCCCAACCACCAATGAGCCACATTTTTCCGGCAAAATTCAAAAGTCCGACACCGTCTCTGTTGGTAAACGGAAGCGTGTCTAAGATCCGTTCCCACTTGTATTCACTCACGCGAAAAGTACCTGTTTGCGCTGTATTTTGCGGATTTTGGATATCCGTAATGCGAAACTCTACTTCGGTACCGATCGGGTAATTCATCGGAAAGGTATAAGGTGTCCAGTCTACGAGATTGTTCTGTGAACTCGGTGTCCAGGCACCGCCATTGATGCGGAAATCCAGTAAAACCGAATCACCAACGGCAACTGGTTCGTAGGTCCAATTGATCGAAGCGGTATCTCCTTGTGCATAGGCATCGGTTGGCTTCGGGCTCAGGAACACAAACGGTTTATGATCGTGAAACAACTGCCCGATTTCCGTTGGACTCAGATTTCGCGTGTAGCAAGCAATGTCGTCAATCGTTCCTTTTAGCCGATTAGAACCTGCTCCGATAATTAAGTTTACAGCATCGCCTAAGGTGCCGCTATAATAAGTAATCGACGACGGATGTTGAACGCCTTTGTCGAACCAAATCTGAAGCGTGTCGTTAGATCGTTGCAAGACATAATGATGCCATTGGCCATTGTAATAACTACCGTGACTTCCTTCGGAAAGATTGTTGAGGTAATTGCTTCCGGTACCGTTCCAATAAGTGAAAGATGAATACTGCAATTCTAACACCGTCTGTTGTATGGTGTTGCTGGTAAACTGCAATTCAAAGTTATTGGTGGTATCATCCAGAAACTGTTTGGAAGAAAATACATTCATTTTGTCCGGCGAACTGGTTTTGAGCCAGAATGAAATGGAAAAATCGCCAGTAATGGGCGCAAATTCCGGAATGGGAAGTACGATCGAATCAGAAATTCCGTTCAGCGTAAACGCCGCATTGCTAGTTCCGAAGCGATCCATGGAATAACTGCCTCCGCTTGCCAGCGCATGATTTCCTGCCAGTGACGAATCAAGGGTGGTTCCGTTAAACGGATAATAACCAACCAAACCCAAGGTGGGGATTTGTGAAAAAGCCGGTTTAAGACAAAGCAGAACAGCTATCAGTGCAAGTCGAAAGTTGAGAAGTGGCATAAAAAGTATTTAACGTAGTATAAATGAGCTCGTTTACGAAGCTAAAATACGGTTTAGCAGTTAAATTTCGGTGAAATGGCTAAAAAAGTCGAATGCTTAAATCGTTAAATCGGTTTGTTGGTTGTCAAAAAATGCCTCTACCTGTAGAATAAATTCAAGCACGTCTTTCCCGTTATTCTTGACATTGTAAAAGGCATTGTTTAAGCTTAGATAATGGATTTTTCCATTCGAAATTTTCATGAGATATGGAAAACCTTTTTTCGGTTTCACTTTCCATAAAGCGATAGAAATATACTGGGGGTTATAATCCGATTGGATCGTGCTTCCTTCCACAAAAATGATTTCAATGTCTTCCCGAAGATGAGGGGAAATAGACTGTATGACAAATTCCTCATTCCCTTTTCGGTTGTTGATGAAGAAAAACTGTTTGCCTTCCATAGAAATGAGGAATCGTTTAAAATCCCTGTTTTCGATTGCGGTGCTAACACCCCAACTTGACATTAATGGAATAAATACCAGAAAGAAAATAGGGTACGAGCCGAAACCGATTGATGGAATCAAAGCAATAACAGAATAAAGGGCAGCTTTGTCTAAAATTGATCTCATTGAATGGTTTAAATCGAATCGTTTGATGTTGTTTGTTTAGGAGTCTCTTCCTGGCTTTTTATGTTCTTTTCATATTCTTCTTGCAATGCTTTATCCGGATATGGAATGAATTCTCGGTTAGCCTCAATATTTGATGGATAATTGGTGCAATTTGAAAGAACAAAGAGCATTGAACAGAGAATAACTGATTTGTACGTCATTGTAAGATGTTTCGAAAAGTCATGCTTATGCGTCCGTTTTCTGTGCCGGATTTTGGTATCGCATGTTGCCATTCGGTTTGAACCTCTTGCGTCATGTAAATCAAACTCCCCGATTGTAATTCATAATTTTCAACGATCAACGGATCATGAATATTTCTAAAGCGAAGTGTTCTCGTTTCACCCAACGAGACAATTGCAATTCCGGTATTTGCGGCCAAATGATCAATTTGATCGGAATGGTACCCCATTTTGGCTTTTCCGGTTTCATAATAATTGATCAAACAATTGTTGGGCTCAAAACCAATTTTCGGTTCAAGTTGCTGGATGATAGAAACGATATTTTGTGGGAATGGTTGAAACGGATACGCCATTTGCGAGTAATTATAAGCGACTCCAAAGCTAGCGGTTTTGCGAGCTGTCATACGTTCATCCCATTTTACATCACGAATCAATTCCTCAAACAATCGCTTGGGGTGATCAATAAAATCTTCAAATAGCACAATTCCGCTTATCATGGTGTTTTTAATCTGCTTCGGTCGTTTACCAAAACTAACGCAATAATTGAAATAAGTCAACTAACTGCAACATTGACATCAATACCTGTTGAATGAGTTCTTGAATTTCTGCGTTTATACGTATCCAGATTTTTTTAAGGTTAATGGAAACAAACAAACTCAAAAACTGTTTAACTGACAAACTGTTTAACTTACAAACTTCTCAACTCATCAAACATAAAAAAGCTCCGTTAAAAAACGATAATTTCCACTTCTTTTCTATTGAAACTCCTTACCTTTCTGTCGGTTTAATCATCCCGGCCGAGAGAGTGTTTTTCGGCAAACCGAAGTACAACTTTATCACATAAAAACCGAAGTTATGGCACAGCGCGAAAAAATCATCAAAGGCTACATTGAGTTTGAATTATTGAACGGTAGATCACCCAATTCGGTGTTTGAACTCACCAAGAAACTGAAATTCGAAGAAGCGGATTTCTACACCCATTTCGGAAGTCTCGATGCATTGCGAAGTGCCATCGTAGCCGAATTTATGGTGAAAACAACCGCTTTGTTGGATGAAGATACCAATTACGAGGCTTTTTCGGCACGCGAAAAATTACTGGCCATGTTCTTTACCTTGTTTGAACAATTCAGCACGCAACGCTCTTATTTACTGGCACGCTACAGTGAACTGAAAAAAGCACCTGAAACCAGCAAGGACTGGCGTAAGTTCATGACCTTATTGTCTGAACGCGCTAACCTGATTTTATCCGAAGCAAAAATGCAGGAGGAAATCAAAGATCGTCCGCTCATCGGTCAGCATTATGCAAAAGGTATTCCGGTAGTGTTTACTTACTTGTTCCGTGTTTGGATCAACGACGATTCGGAAGCGTTTGCTACCACCGATGCGGCCATTGAGAAATCGGTGAACTTAAGTTTTGATATGCTTGGTAGCAGTCCGCTAGACTCATTACTCGATTTCGGAAAGTTCGCCTTAAAAACCAAAGTCTTTTAACATGAAAGAAGACGATGACCAAGCGCCTCGTTCCGAAGGAATGTCGAAAATACCGACCTCAAAAGTACAGCGCGCTGCCAAGATCATCGGCACCAGTGCAAAAGTCGGTGGGAATTACCTGAAATATTACGCCAAGAAGACCGTAAACCCTTCTTTGACAAAAGAGAAGCTGCACAAAGACAATGCTTCTGATATTTATTCTTCGCTGAGTCAACTCAAAGGAAGTGCGCTGAAAGTGGCGCAAATGATGAGTATGGACAACGGTATTTTGCCGCAAGCCTACCAGGATCAGTTTGCCATGGCGCAATACAATGCACCACCGCTTTCGTATCCGTTGGTGTTAAAAACATTTCAGCAGTATTTCGGACAAAAACCAACCGATGTTTTTGATGAGTTTTCGCGCAATGCAGTTCATGCCGCCAGTATAGGGCAAGTACACAAGGCGCGGAAAGGCGATCAGCAGTTGGCGGTGAAAATCCAATATCCAGGCGTAGCCGAGTCCATTAGTTCCGATTTGAAATTGGTGAAACCTCTGGCGTCGCAACTACTCAACATGAAAGCTTCAGACATGAAGCAATACATGGATGAGGTGGAATCGAAATTATTGGAGGAAACCGATTACAAACAAGAACTCCGAAGCGGAAACGAAATCGGGGAAGCATGCGCATTTATCAGCGGTTTGCGTTTTCCGGTCTATTACGAAAAGTGGTCGAATAACCGTATTCTCACCATGGATTGGATAGACGGATTGATGTTTCCGGAATTCTTGAAAACCGATCCTTCGCAAGAAGTGCGCAATGCGGTCGGGCAAGCGATGTGGGATTTTTTCCTCTATCAAATGAAGGTCTTGCGCAAAGTGCACGCCGATCCGCATCCGGGCAATTTTATCATCGATGCCGAGAACAACCTGTGCGTGATCGATTTTGGGTGTGTGAAAGAGATTCCCAATGATTTTTTCGTGAATTACTTCCAGTTGCTGAAACCTGAAATCATCCGTGATCAGGCGCAACTCGACGAAATCTACGTGCAAATCGAACTCTTCAAACCCGAAGATACACCCGAGCAAAAGAAATTGTTGCAACAGATTTATGGCGATATGATCGGTTTATTGGGCTTGCCGTTTCATTCCGAAACCTTCGATTTTGCCGATGAGGCCTATTTCAAACGCATTTTTGTAATGGGCGAAGAATTGTCGCAAAACAAAGACTTGCGCAAAATGAACAATGCCCGCGGATCCAAACACGCTATTTACATCATGCGTACCTTTTTCGGGTTGTATTCGCTGATGCATCAGCTCAAGGCAAATGTGAAATTGAATTACTCGCTGGATTAATGTTGAATGCTTAATTTTTAATGTTGAATGAAAGTGACACCTAAAAAACACAAAAGACGATCAGGATTCTTCAGGGGAATTGACTTTGTTTTAGAGATTGTTTTTGGTGGCTTATTGGAATTTTTAGCGGCATTCTTATAACATGAGAACAACATCGGATTATTGACATCAAAAAAGAGGCTGTCTAAAAAGGCGGCCTCTTCTGTTTTTGTCAGCTTCTTACTTTTTTGGATTTTACTCAGGCAGCTATCCTGCCTTTTCCATTTTGCTCTAGGTGTAAACTTAAAATGTG
>JBILJP010000019.1:0-26742 GCA_044377135.1 Fluviicola sp. | reverse complement strand
CGCCATCGGAAAACTATACGCCCAAACAACCCGAATCGAAAGAAGTAATTGAAGCAGGAATAAACCGTGTGATCGCAGCCATGACAGCAATACTTCCTTCATTCGATCACAACAAGAACGGGAAAACGGCTCATCCTTCGTTTACTTTTCTGAATGCGGAAGAATGGTACCGTTTGATTGAAATGCACTGGCGCCATCACTTGAATCAAAAACAAGAACTCGACACGTTTCTAAAATCATGATTCGCGATCGGAAATACTGGATCATTGTGGCGTCGAAAGACCATGTACAGAGAGGCGTTGCAGGTGGTTTTGCACAAGCTTGCCATGGAAAACCAGGTCCGTTAAAACGCATGAAACCCAATGATGGCGTGATTTATTATTCCGGAAAACAAACGATCAACGGATCCGAAAAATGTCAGGAATTTACAGCCATTGGCACAGTGAACGATGAAGAAACGTATGCTTTTCAGATGACACCTGATTTTTGCCCGTTTCGACGCAACATCACCTTTTTTCCGAGTAAAGATGTTTCCATTTTGCCTTTGATTGAAGAGCTCAACTTCATTCAAAACAAAAAACAATGGGGCTATCCGTTTCGATATGGCTTTCTGGAAATCAGCAAACACGATTTTGATTTAATATCTTCGCTGTTAGTAATTCGCACGCATGTCACAACCAATTGAATTTCGTTTTAACAATCCGGATGACAGTCCGGGATACCTGCTTTGGCAATTAACAACATGCTGGCAGCGCAAATTGAAGCGTGAACTAGACAAACTAGACATTACGCATACGCAATTTGTGCTGCTGGCATCATTGGCCTGGCTTTCCAAAAAAAAGGAAGCCGTCACGCAAGTGGATATTGCCACTCAAAGCAAAACCGATCGAATGATGGTATCGAAAGTACTGCGCACCTTACAATCGAAAGGATTGGTACACCGGCAGGAACACGCTACCGACACGCGCGCCAAAACGGTATCACTTACCACGCAAGGTGCGTTGATCATACAACAAGCGTTGATTGTGGTGGAGCAAGTGGATATCGATTTTTTCGCGATTCTGGAAGATCAACTCCCCGGTTTTAATCGCAACATGCTGAAGCTCATTCAGCAAAAAGGATGAGTAAAAACCTCTATATTTTCAGTGGCTTAGGAACAGATCACCGCGTTTTTCAACGGATCGATTTCGGTACCTGGAATCCGATTTTCATACAATGGATCATTCCCGAAAAGGTTGAAACCATAGAAAATTACGCTAATCGATTGTTGAAACAAATTCCTGAAGAAAATCCGACAATCATCGGTTTATCTTTTGGCGGAATAATGGCCATTGAAGTATCGAAAATCATCAAGCCCAAACAGTTGATTTTACTGGCAACGGCTAAAACGGCTACTGAAATTCCGTGGTATTATCGTCGTGCAGGTCTACTCAGACTTCACAAACTGCTCCCCACCTTTCTTTTAACCCGTTCCAATGCGCTTTCCAATTGGTTCTTTGGAACAACCGATACATTCGATCGCGGGTTGCTGAAAGAAATACTTCGTGAAACCGATCCGGTATTTCTGAAATGGGCCATTGATCAATTGGTAAAATGGCAGAACGAAACGTTCATTGAAAACACAATTCATATTCACGGTACGAATGATCGCATATTACCACAGCGATTTGTTCAGTCGGATTATTCAATAGAAAACGGCGGACATTTCATGACGGTCAATAAAGCAGCAGAAATTTCTCAACTGATACTGGAAATAATACATCTTTAACTTAGCTGTGATCAGAAAACACCATCACACCAGCTTGAAAGACCGTAAGATAGCAATTGTCATCCTTTTGTCCATCTTACTTACTTCACAATCAACTTTGATTCTTTACATTTGTTGACCAATATTTATAAAACCTATATGAAATTTACAACCAACAACTTACCTTCCGGAAGAAGTATGATGCTTAGCGTAGTATTACTCTTTTCAACAATCAGACTATTCGCCCAGAAGGAAGTAGAATACATCAACCCTCCATTAATCTCAAGCGATTATTACACTCTTGAAATCAAGGAAATTTTTGCAACATCAGAATCTTTCAAATTTGATTTGGTGATTGAGAACAAAAGCAGTGATAAAGTATTGCTTTTAGATCCAACCAAAATTTTAATTTACTTCAACGATGTAGCCTATTCGCCTGTTAAATCAGGACTTGTTGCCAAAATCACCAGCAAAGAAGATCCGGTAATCATGATTGCTCCTAAATCGAAAAACAAGGAAGCCATTACAGTTGAAGGCAATGCCAATTTTAGACTAGACGCCGTGAAAATTGTGATTCCTAACATCAGTTACAATGGCGCGCTTCAGCCTGCCCCAACATTGCCTGCATACACCGTAAGTGCATTACCCAAAGTAGCAGATCCGGCAATTGGTGACATCAATATCGTGGAACTTGCCTTGAAAAAACAGAAATGGACTGCAAAACTTGATCTTATCCGCAACACAACCAATGAAATTGTGTTGGTGGATCTCACAAAAATCAAAGGCATTTCAAAAACAGGAGCCCAACTTACTACAACTGCAAAATCGCCTTTGGGAGTCAATAAATACGATTTCAACAATGAAAAAATTGCCTTAAAACCAAGCGCGGAGTACAAAGTATTGCTTTCTATTGATGACATTGATACAAGTTTGAGTGAAATTAGTCTTGCAGGCGTTTTTGAGCGTTATAGTATTGCCGAGCTGACTATCGCTCCAATAACAGTAAGAAAAGTTGGTAGTGATGTAACAAAAACTGAAACGCCTAAATCTACATCACAATCAGTTCAGCAAAACACACAAGTTCAACAGAATACACAGGTTCAACAGAGTACACCTGTTCAACAGAATACACAAGTCACTCAGAACACACAAGTTCAACAGAGTGCACCTGTCAGTTCTAATTCTCAATGCGCTCCGTTTGTTGGAAATCCGGCAGCTGGTAAAGTAAAAGTGAATTTTTATAACAATGACGGGTATTGCTTTGAAGTACTTTCACCCGGAAGTTCGTATACCAACGGACCAACCAATAACGCAACCATCTACTTTAATTATGGTAAAGCAAACATCATTATCAAATTAAATGGATCGGTAATCATTGAAGATGAAATCAAAAACACGCAAACAATACAGTCGGTTTCATACATGATCAAAGAAAAAAAAGGAGTTTGGTCGTTGGATAGACAAGCTGTTGAAATAACTCCTGAAGCAAAAGCAAGCATGGATCAAATGCAAGCCGAATCAGATGCATGGCACGAAAAAAACAAAAAAGAATCAGAAGAATGGTTTGCTGAAGGAGATAAAAAACACCAGGAATTGGTGAAAGCAAATGAAAAAGATGATGAAGAAGAAAGTTCATCTTCTACGAAAAGCACCAGTACTTCCGGGAACGGTGCAGGAACATCCGGAAGCAGTTCTGGAAACACCAACATATCTGGTTCAGGATCAACCACTTTTACCATCACGTATAAGGGTACTCCGGTTTGTAATACCAATATTTCATTCATTCAAGGTGGCTCTACAGTTGCCAGTGGCACCACAAATGATAATGGCGAATTCAAATCTGATTTCAATGGTGTGATTGGAGTAGCTTTTACCTTAAAAGGTCAGCGCAATAATACTACCTGGGAAGTAAAAGATTTTTATGCTTTGCCGAATAACGATCCGAAAATTGGATTGCGTCTAGAAGATTTCGAGAAACAAATGGACGAAATGTCAAAAATGGTTGGCGAAGAAGACAGCGAAATGGGAGCTATGATGGGCGGATTCACAAAAGTTGCGAGTGTTGCTGCATGGGGAGTAACAGATGGTTGTAAGTAATTTTAATCGACTATAATGAATGCCACTTGGAACATTTTCAAGTGGCATTTTTCTTTGATACCAATGAGTACGAATCAGTTCATTGAGTTTGTGAATTCAAACTCAATGAACTTAAAAACTTACCAACTCCCCAACTCGACTGCCATAACGTTGTCAGTAGACCTCCTTAATTTCGTAACTTAACGTTTAAAATAACAGACATGCAAACAATCCATTCATTCCACATTATCGGTATTTCGGTGCGTACAACCAATGAAAATGCTCAATCGGCCAAAGACATCGGCGCACTTTGGCAACAATTCATGACAGAAGAAATCAGCAACAAGATTCCATCAAAAACAGATGAAGCCATTATTTGTGTTTACACCGATTATGAAAGCGATTACACTGCTCCTTACACCACCGTTTTAGGTTGTAAAGTTGAAAACCTGGATCATATTCCTGAAGGAATGATCGGAAAAACAATAGAAACAGGCAATTATAAAGAATATACCGCTATCGGAAACGCACAGGAAGGTGCTGTTTACAACGAATGGGTGAAAATCTGGAATTCGGACCTAAACCGTGCTTACACTGCCGATTTTGAAGTTTACGGAGCCGAATCATTTGATCCGGTAGCTGGCAAAGTCCCGATTTTTATTGCGTTAAACTAATGTCGCACATCGATGATTTTTTCCTGAAGCAAGACGAACCGATAAAATCGTGCTTATTGGCCTTGAAAACCATTATTCGTGAACAAAATCCGGAAATTGAATTGAGCCTCCGTTATGGAATGCCCTTTTTTATCTTAAATGGAAAACGGTTTTGTTACCTGTGGGTTCATAAAAAAAGGCAACAACCTTACATTGGTTTTGTTGATGGAAACCTGATGTCGTCTTCTGAATTGTTGCAGGAAGACAGAACACGCATGAAAATCCTGCTGGTAGATCCGGAGAAAGACATTCCGGTTGAGTTAGTCGCTACGTTGGTATCGGAAGCGCTAAAAATCGCATTAAAACAACCGTGAAACCCGTTCGTAATAGTGCAAATTGGCAGTTCAAATAAACACACGTAATTTCGCACTATTACGAACGGTTTTTTGACATTTATTCAGATCAACTACTGTTGAATATCCAAGTTGGATACTCAACCAACAACACACAGGTCAAACTATCGGAATTATTGGATTTAGAAGCACTAAAATCGCATTAAATCAACCGTGAAATCCGTTCGTAATATTGCAAATTGGCATATCAAATAACCCTTTGTAAATTCGCACTATTACGAACGGTTTTTTGACACAAAAATGACTACTTTTAACTCCCAAAATGCACTCGTGGCAATGATTCCGAATCGTTTTACATACCCTTCTCCCGGCTTTAATTTTTACTGGAAACACGGTCGTGGCCGGAAAATGATTCGAAAACTCAGATCCATCCCCGAAAAAAAAGAAATAGAACAACACATTCCCCTACTCGTTGAGTTTGACCAATTAGCCGATGAGGTGGTTCGGGAAACGTACCTCAAATTGGGATATCAACAAACAGAAGTACTACTCAATACCATTTTTGAATCGGGAATTGACGCTGTTCCCGAAGCTCCGGAATGTTTAACGAAATTATTCCGGGAAGTCACCACCATTCCCGAATGGCTGGATTGGGAAAAAGTAGAACAAGGTTCGGCCTTTTGCAGAAGAAGCGGACCGTTTGGCTTGATCGTACTGCGCAACTATTGTCTGATGGGCGGTTATGAATCTGCCGCCATCAACAAACCCTTGATTTTTACCGGAGCGCTCAAAAAAGGAGATGCCAAACGCATTGCCGAAACCACCGAATTTTGGGTAGCCATCACCAATCATAATGCACTGAAAGTATCTGAAAACGGTTTTAAACACACTGTAAAAGTCCGCTTACTGCATGCTTACGCTCGGGTTTCTGTGCGTCAACTTCCGGAATGGAACATCGAAGCTTGGGGCGAACCGCTCAACCAATGGGATATGATTGCAACCAACCTCGGCTTTTCACTGGTATTTATGGAAGGGTTGAAAAATCTGGGGCTAACACCTCGCCAGAACGAAATTGAAGGATTGTTTCACCTGTGGAAATACGTTGGTTATTTACTTGGTATTCCAGCTCATTACCTCCCGGATACAGAAGAACAAGCCATTGCCGAATTGTACAAATGGACCATCACTCAGCCACCTGCCGATGACGATACCAAAGCATTGGCCCAGGCTTTAATGAACGAACCTTACAATGTTTCATTTCCGAAATACAACTGGCAAAAGCGCTTGGTGCTCAATGTACATTTGGCTTACAATCATTTTTTTCTGGGAAAACGCTCGTGTTACGAAATGGGATTACCCAAATCATCCTTACGCTTTTTACCGTACTTAGTGCCGATCATGCGCTTTATTCCCGAAGCGATTACCCACTGTAGTAAACGATCGTATGACAAACGCGTTAAAAGTGGTCGCAAAAAGCAAGAACACATCAAAGATCTTTTTCTGGAAGGACATTCCGCTGCATTGGCACAGCACAGACCTAAAATCAATTGAAAAGCTTCTCAAATAGTGTTAAATCTTATCAAGCTACGTTTCTGATCCGTATTTTCGGCAAAACGTACTGCATGAAAATCCTTTTTTTAGCTTCAGTAATCATTCTTTGTTCGTTCTACAAACCGCCCGTTTCCAAGTGCGAAGAACGCATTTTTGCTTGGGAACAACAAACGGCCAATGATGAGCGTTTTGTAGACTTCCCAAAAGTTTCCGGAAAGAAAAACGGCCCGAAATACGTGGGTGGAGATAAAGCGCTAGATAAGTTGATTCGTGAAAAACTCATACTCTCCAAAGAAGCACAAGACAATGTTTTCAACCTCAATTATTACTTTGTTGTCAATTGCGATGGCTCTATTGGCGACGTTGTGATTCTTGGTGATGAAATTGTAGCCGAATGGACCAACATCCGCAATATTATCGTTCATACCATGGGCTGGCAACCTGCACTTTTCAATAAGAAACCCGTAAATTGTATTTACTTTCGCACCTTGATGATTAACGGTAAAGATTATATACCGAAGTATGAAGTTCCAGGCTCTGATCGCGGCTTTAACTAGCGCAATTCTTTTCTTTTTCATGATCAATCCGGCTTTCGGGTTTTGGCCGGTAATCAATGCAACCATTGTATCGCTTGATTATTTCTTGTTGTGGTCTATCTCTTACATCGATGCCGCATCCATTGCCGTTATTCCCTTAATTGTATTTGCACTATTACAAACAGGCGAAAAACGAACAATAAAACATCAATTAGCGCTGACAAGTTTGTACATCATTGGTTCCCTCCTTTTTTTCGTCTTCGGTTTTTTGATGATCACCCTCAAAACGAGCGACAACCCGTTATTTCCAAGCTTCCTCAAAGTACAACCGTTTAGCCACTATTGGGCGCTTTGTTTTGGGTTGAGTCATTTGCTCATTACTGGCATGTACCTCTTTGATCGCAAACGAAAACGGGAGGAACGCAATGTAATTGATCGATGAAACAACTTTCAATCTTAATTACTTCATGTTATAATTTTCGCATAATATCAACAAGTTTTCTCGCAGGCTCGCGTATTTCAACTGCTTTACTATTCAAATAACCTTCAGAATCTTTTTCGGTCATTGCCCTGATTGCAACAAAATAAGGCGACAAGATTTTATCATAGCCAGCCTTTTCCATTTGTGAAAGTAGCCATTGCCCGTAACCTAATTTTACAACAACAGATCCAAAACGCCACCAATCATCTTTGGTATTAGACGGAAGATCATTTCCAATTGCTTCAAAGGCTTTCAATAAGAAATCGGAAGCCAAGCCTTCGTTGCGTTTGTAGAGTTCAAATAAACAAGCGTTTAAATTGTATGAATCGGCTAATTCTTCCGAGATATCTATTGAATCAAATAATTGTTGAGCATCAGTTATCCTATTCATGCTATCGCGATACAGAAAAATTAGATTATGTTTAGAAATCAAATCTTCGTGATTGAATTTGATTGAATTAAGATAAGCTTTTTCGGCATCTTCATATCTAAAAAGATTATTATGATACAAATGACCGAGCTCATTCCAAACAATTGAATTTTTCTCATCTATTTTTATTGACTTCAAGAAATAGCTTTCAGCTTTAAGATAATCAAAGAAATGTTCAGTATATAATTTTGCAAGAAGTGTATACAGAATTTCTAATCCTGATTTAGATAAACTTATTGCCTTTAAGTAATACTCTTCTGCTTTCTTATAATTAGCAAATGACGCATGATTCAAATAAGCTAATCCACTTAAGGCAATAATATTATTAGGGTTAATATTTAGTGCTGTTTTGAAAGAAGAATCAGCTTCTTGATATTTCTTCAAATCAAACATATATAAGCTTGCTAATTCAATCCAATAATCAATATTTTTCTGACTATAATTAATTGCATTGCGATAAGCACTTTCAGCTTTAAAGAAGTCATTTAATTTATGGTTATAAAGCCAACCTAGTTCAAACCAAATATCTGCCTTAGTTTCATCTATTTTTAAAATGTCCAAAAGCTTAATCTTTACTTCCAAATAAAAACTCTTTTCGTCCAAATCAGAATCTTTCTGAATCGAAAACCGCTCTTTAATACTTGGATCTTTTTCTGCCAATTTTTCCAATTCAGCATTACTTCTTTCTTTCAAGCCATACTTAACTTCAGGATCTTTCACCACCAGTGATAAGGCCAAATCATAAGCAATATGATTCTGTCCCTCATTTATATGCCCAAGTCTTTTTCTAGCAACCTTTTCTAATTCATCACCATAAAAAGCCTGTAGAAATTTTGATAAACAATAAAGTTCTTTTTTTTGTCGGCGGCTACTTCTTCGCATCAAAAACCAGATATTAAAAAACCGTTCACTTATTTGATACGCTCCTCCTTTAGCTTTGTAAGCTCCAATTTTCTCAATCCATCCAACTTCGATCAAGCGTTTTAACTGCGGAGAAAGTTGGTTGTTCTCAAAGCGCGTTTCATTCCGCAATTGTTCAATTGTAATTGGATCCCAATGAAGTGCAATTGCATCAACTATAATCTGCATTTGCGCAGAAAGCTCTTCAAAACGAGCTTTATAAAGTGGTGTAATCTCATCAAGCAAAGCCTCCAGATCATCATTTAATTCTTTAGTAAAACCACGAACTATTAATCTAAATAACATTGTTGCTGTTCGCGGGTTTCCTCCTGTTAGCGTATGCAGAGTCTTCAGTCTTGGAAGCTCTTTATGAATACTCAATAACACTTCATTCGAATCCGTTATACTTGCTAGATTCGTTAAAATCTCCAACAATTCATCAAACGATAACTTTTTGAGATATTCAATTTGAAAAGCATCATAAAATGGCGCGCCATAATCAAACGTTTCTTCTATTACTATTGCACTAGCACCAACAACTATAGGAGCCCCATTTTGCATTAGCCAAGCACGGAGTTGATGCTGTTCAGGTTTATCTAGTCGATCAAATAAAAAGCTCATATTATCAACCAATAAAACCGGACGTCTTTTCGATTTTTCCGAATAGTCTATGAGAAATTGAAATGCAGATTTAGCAACCTCATCTTGATTGTTTATCCCTCCAAGCTCTTTAATTTTCAAGTCTATTTCTGCTACATCATTACTCTTTTCAATCTCCAACGTATCCGCCAATGCATCCAAACTATTCAGCCAAAACTCTGATAAATTCCTTAAATTGTATTGTTCCTCAGCAAAAATGAGTGGTACAAACTGTTTATTGTAACTAGGTTTTCTTAACTCAACCTCTATTCTTTTTAATATTGTAGATTTCCCCATTCCTCGCTGAGCAATTATTAGATAATGCTGAGGAATACTCGTAGGCTTTTCATTAACGACTTTATTCAATAAAAAAGAAAACAACTTCTTACGTGCAACAAACAATCCTTCAATTGCTTCATCACTTAGGCGTTGTGAATTATACAATCCTATTTGACTAATCGACAACTTCACTCCTTCTTTCATATTGCAAATCTATTAAACCAAAAACCACGTAATAACGCAGAACGAAACACATACTTCCCCTCTTCAGAAACATCTAAATACCCGTCATTTCTTAGCATATTCATTACTTTACTAAAAATCATATTAGCCTCATCCGGATCAGTAATTCGTTCACTTAATCTAGCTAACAAAGCATTTCTGCTCTCACCTTCTTTAACCTTACACAACCCCGTAAGTAGAAGTCTTGCATAAGGCATAAAATCACCATATTCTGCAAGGCGCTCATCCCATGTATTCAAGTGTTTATCACCGATAAGTGCTTGGTAAGCTTCATCTATTGTATCAATGGAACACACTTTCTCTTCCACAGAAACTAACCGATTGACATTACTGAAAAGGAGTTGAATGAAAAACGGCAAACACCAACCCAATTTATCTATACAATACTGAATGTGAATATCTTCCATCGGTAAATCGTGAGAAGAAGAAAGTTCCATTAAGAATGTTTTTGCTTTAATTTCATTAAATGGGCCCAACGGAAACGAGTCTATATCATTCATTGAATGACTCAAACTGTGTATACTCATAAAATTATCAATCCCTACTGAACTGCAAAAAACCCACCTGATTTTGGTTCCTGTTTTCTGACGAAAACTTCGAAGCCAATTCAAAAAGAACTTCACATTATTTTTGCCGTTTTCGGTATCCGATTCTATTAAGTGACTCAACAAAACAGTCAATTCATCAACCATTATCAATGTTTCTTGCTGATAGTCCATTAACTGTTTCAACTTTTCATAAACATCTTCTTTACGAGCTCCCCACGTCAATGTACCCAAACCAACAAGGTCAACTGTACCATTTAAACTTTCAAGTAATTGGCTTATTCTGGCTCCATTCCTGTTTTTGAATTGCGACCACCAATTTCGTTGCTCCAAACGCTCTATAAACAACTTAACAAAACCTTCCTCTGAACTAACTTCTTCTAAGTTAATTTCAATAGTATTCCATCCTTTGCTTTCAGCTTTATTGAGTAGTTTTTTAGCAAATGACGACTTACCCACTCTCCTTGGAGCTGATAAAATGAGTGAATTACCACTCTCTATTTTTTTCCAAGCAAACTCAAGCTCTTTTTCTCTTCCGTAAAAATCTAAACCTTCAACAGGTGAACCAGTCCTATTTTGAATCATAAATAAATTCTTTTAGCAAATATATACAAAAATGAATATATACAAAAATGAATACATGGATGAAGTTATATAAAATCAAATCTTGACTTGCATTTGAAATTACCTTAAATTGCAGTTCACTTTTAACGACTATTCACATGCAACCGCATTCGCACGCTTCTACTATACTATTTTCAGGCTTGCCTAAAAGGTTCATGTCATTTGTAACCTTTTAAATTCACTATATGAAACACAAACTAACAATTTTTGCCTGCTTGTTGACAATGGCCGGCAATGCGCAGTACTTCGAACACCGATATGGGCTTTCACCAACGGAAGAACACATAGGTAGCGGTCAATTTACTGACTTTACCGGAAAAGGTCACATTATGTCGGGCCAACGTGTGGCGAATGTAAGTCCGGATGAACTATTACTCATTCGAACAGAAGAAAATGGAAGAATTGTACCCGGTCCATACTTCAAAAATCGATACGCTTTATTTGATGCTAACTTTGCCCTTCAACATCGTGTACTCAGTTCTAAAGTTGCCGAATTAAATGATTATAATTTTTACGGAACCAATGGTGTATACGGCGTTGTTGGGGTCTGCGAAATAGATCCGTCTACAAACCAACAATCGGTTTATTACGCTTTATTCGACGCCAATGGTACTGCTATTTTAGCGCGAACCTACGCTACTAATTCAAACGCACAATCGTATGTTGTAAATGCTATCAGAGCCGCTGATGATCTGGATCATGTTTATCTCTGCGGAATGGCATTCGACGGTATTCAACACTATGCCATGGTCATGAAACTGGAAATCATCACTGGAAACATCGTTTGGGCCCGAACGTATGAGGTAGATCCGGGCACAAACAGTGGTGAACCCGAACAAGCATTTGATTTAATTGAAAACCAAGCTACCGGAGAATTATTAGTAGTTGGTCAGCGCCATGTATGTCTATCAACATCAGATGACGGATTCATCATGCGATTGGAACCCGCTACCGGACTTTTATCAGGACCACTGACAGATTTCTATGGTAATTCAACCGATCCTGATTCTTTTCAAAGCATTGATCGAGCAGTAGCCCAAGACGGATTCTACATTTGCGGATGGTCAGGATCAAGCACTACTGTCAGAGATCATTGGGTATTAAAATTTGATAATACGAATGATCAGCCAAGTTGGTCAACCCTCATTGATTATTACCAACCAAGCACCAATTCCTGGGGAGCGGATAATGTGGGAATTGATTTATTGGAACGCGTCAATACATCTAATATCCCCGAGATATACACAATGGGACGAACTGCAGTTGGTGAATTGGGGGGAACCGACATTGAAATTTACAAAGTAGATGCTGCTACCGGAGCCGTGCAGAACCAATACACACATGGGAATTTCAGAAATGATTATCCGGCTAACATCCACATGCACAATACTGGTACTATGGAAGACGGATTGGCAGTTTATTCCATGAGAGAACATGCTTCATTGAATTTCGATCTGATGCTTCACAAAAGTTATTTCAGCGGGCAATCACCTACACCAACCAACACACAATGCGACAATGATATTGTTCAACGAGGCGAAACGCAGGGTCCTGTTTGGTTATACGACATAAAATCACGTGATGTAGACGAGTTTTATATGTCACAAAATGAGTTGCGGTATATTGATACTCTAAGAGATCTGGAAAATTGTCATGCAATCAGCATACCAGGAGGTAGCAATGCATTAATGATCAATAATCAAATGGAAGCATCGTTGAACACCCGGTTACTGCAAACGCTAGAAAACAACGCTGTCTTGGTGGTTCAATCAGACAACGAGCAAACCCTCACAACAGAATTACGCACGATCGATGGAAGCATCTTACGAAAGTTTGGAACAACAAATTTAACTGTCGGAGAAACCGAAATTCCACTTGATTTGAATGGTCTTTCTTTAGCAACAGGTGTTTACTTCATTGTTTGGTCAAACGGCTCTGAAACAGGAACACAACAATTGATTATTCGATAAACAAACCCACGTTATTTCAGGAAAGGAGGTACATTTTGTGCGTCCTTTCTTGCTTTAATCTGAGTGTGAATTAAGATTCCACTTCAATTAAATACTCGTATCATCCAAATACAGCACACCTCCGCTTTTAAAACCTGTCTCAAAAACCGGAGATTTATGCTCTTTTAATAGAAGTGTCGTTTCGCAACTTTTTCCAACAGCCTTTATCTTTATGCGGTATTCACCTTGAGGCAACAGAACTTGTTGCGTCCTTCCAATCGTTACAGATCCCATTCGTTTTCCATCTACTAGAATGTCAATCGGAAACAAAGCGCCGTAAAACGACTTGTCTCTTCTGATGATAATACCAGGTTGGTTATACGCTAATTGTACATTGCTCTGCTTAATGCTCATAATCAATGTATAGATGGCAAGTACCACGAATAAAGGAAGAAGCGTCATTAACCAAAGAATTCCGGCCACAACAATGATGTAAAATTCTCCATTGCTATCGAGCACCCAATTTATGACAACAGTTGCAGGAAACACCTGTAGATATACAGTAATTAAGGCAAAAGCGAGTGTTGCCGCTACATAAACAATGGTAAAAATGCGCATGTTCGAATGAATGTTGAATCAATGAAACAAATATAATTGAATTCTAAAATCAATAATCTTTTCGTTAACCGTTTGATTTCAGTGATTTTAGTAGTAACTTTGCGCCCTGTTTTAGACAGACACCCGTTGTTTCCGACCCGGACGGGGATTAATTATAACTTTCAAGAAGAGCGGAATGCCTTGAAATACAAGTAACAAAGCCAAAACATGGCAAAACAAATTAGCACGCAGGGTTCTGCGGATTTTGATTGGGACGCGTTAGCGTTAGACGGTTATACCTTGATTCAACGTTCTGAAATGTCAGACGTTTACGGTAAAACCCTTACTTCTATCAACGAGAAAGAAGTAATTGAAGGAACTGTTATCGCAGTGACTAAAAAAGAAGTAATCATCAATGTTGGTTACAAATCAGAAGGTGTCATTCCTGCTTCTGAATTCCGTTACAATGCGGATTTGAAAGCTGGTGATGTTGTAGACGTATTCGTAGAATGCCAGGAAGACAAAACAGGTCAATTGGTTATTTCTCACCGTACGGCTCGTATGCACAAAGCATGGATTCGTGTAAACGATGTATTGCGCACTGGTGAAGTGATCACAGGTTTCGTGAAATGTCGTACGAAAGGTGGTTTGATCGTAGACGTATTTGGAATTGAGGCGTTCTTGCCAGGTTCACAAATCGACGTGAAACCAATCCGTGACTACGATGTATACGTAGGTAAAAACATGGAATTCAAAGTGGTGAAAATCAACCAGGAATTCCGTAACGTAGTTGTTTCGCACAAAGCATTGATCGAAGCAGAACTCGAAGAACAAAAGAAACAAATTATCTCTGGCCTAGAGAAAGGACAAGTATTGGAAGGTACTGTGAAAAACATTACTTCTTATGGTGTGTTCATCGACTTAGGTGGTGTAGATGGTTTGATCCATATTACAGACCTTTCTTGGGGTCGTGTAAATCATCCTGAAGAGATCGTAGAATTGGATCAGAAATTGAACGTTGTAATCTTAGACTTCGATGATGATAAAAAACGTATCGCTCTTGGATTGAAACAATTGCAACCACATCCATGGGATGCTTTGGATACTAATTTAGCTGTTGGTGACAAAATCGCTGGTAAAGTAGTTGTATTGGCTGATTACGGTGCATTTATTGAAATCGCTCCGGGCGTAGAAGGTTTGATCCACGTTTCAGAAATGAGCTGGTCACAACACTTGCGTTCTGCACAAGATTTCATGACTGTAGGTGATACTGTTGAAGCTGTGATCTTAACATTGGATCGCGAAGAGCGTAAAATGTCATTGGGTATCAAACAATTGATGCCAGATCCATGGTCCGCTATCGAAGCTAAATACGCTGTTAACACACGTCATAAAGCAAAAGTTCGCAACTTCACTAACTTCGGCGTTTTCGTTGAATTGGAAGAAGGTGTTGACGGATTGATCCACATTTCAGATCTTTCTTGGCAAAAGAAAATCAAACACCCTTCTGAGTTCTGCAAAGTAGGTGATGAAATGGAAGTTGTGGTATTGGAAATCGATCGTGAAAATCGTCGTATCTCTTTAGGTCACAAACAATTGGAAGAAAATCCATGGGAAGTATTTGAAACTATCTTCGGAGAAGGTTCGGTACACCAAGGTACAATCATCGAAACCAAAGACAAAGCTGGTGTAGTTTCATTGCCTTACGGTGTTGAAGGAATCTGTCCTTCTAAACACTTACGTAAAGAAGATGGTACTAACGCGAAAGTGGAAGAAACATTGGATTTCAAAGTGATTGAATTCAACAAAGAAGCGAAGAAAATTGTTGTATCTCACACACGTACATTCGAAGAAGGTATCGATGAGAAACCAGCAAAATCTAGCAGTACAGGTGGTAAAAAAGCAACTGGTGGTAACAACGCCGGAAGTGCTACTTCTCAAGCTGTAAAAGCAATCAACCAAGGTAACGAAAAATCAACTTTAGGTGATTTGGATGCATTGGCTGCTTTGAAAGAAAAAATGGAAGGCGGAGAGTAATCTCATTCTTTCTTTAAATACTAAAATCCCTTATTGGCTTGCCAGTAAGGGATTTTTTTTGTGGGTCGCGATAACTTGTCTGCCTCAGGCTGATCGCGACCAGACTAAACTAGACTAGTCTAGTTCAATCCAACATATCACAATGATTTCATATCTTTCATCCTGATTACTTCCTGTTTATTCTTCAAACTATGAAAAATCTAATTCTCCTACTCTTCCTCTGCGCGCTACAAACCAATCTCTCGGCGCAGCGCGACACTGTTCTCATTGTACGCAGCAACACACTTTCGGGCAACGAACCTACAATCGACACCTTTCTGTTCGATTCACCAATGCTGGGGCAAATGCTGATTGGAACCTGTATTTTACCCGGAACAAGCGGACAAATGAGTGCTTACGGAAACGGAGTATGGTTTGAAAAAGTCACCAAAAGCGATTGCATGAACAACGGTGATGAAGCTTACACCGGATCATCACGCATCAACAGCTTCGAAATAAATGATAGTACTCTTGTGGTTGACATGACCTTTATCGACAACTGTTGTTATGAATTTCTCTGCGACGTAGAAATGGGTGAAGATGGCATTCTACATCTTAATTATACAGGATATGGCAGTTTATGCGCCTGTTTGTGCTGCTTTGGTGTTCAATACCATTTCACGCTCGACAAAGATTCCGAGTATTACAACCTCAAAGGAATCATGCTGGGGAATGATGAGAAAACGTTGAGGAAGATTAAATAACGTGAGCTCGACATTAAAGTGCACTAGGAGAAACATTACCACCTGCCATTCTCTAATTCTATCACTTTTTTGTTTCCATCGTTTAGTTGATAAAGCTGACTGTTTGAATAATATAAATTCAAGTGATTAAAATCGGCTTTTAACGCAAACAAATCATATCGAAACAAACTTGTTGTGAACATCACTTCTATCACATACCGATCGCCTGTACCGGAAAATTCCTTTGGAGAAAAACAAAAATCATCACTAAACAAACCGTCCATCACAGGGAAGTTGATGCATAAAAGAGAATCGGGCAAATTTCTAAATCGTAGTTGTTCGGTAGTATGTCCGTAAGCCAACAATAATGTGTCTTTCATTAAGTTCCAGGGCATATCATCGAAATAATAAGCACTTGTATCGCCTGCAGTCTTGAATACCAAATCAGAATATGCCAACCAGGGCTTTTTTTCATCACCCGAAGGTAACTCGCAACGGTATTTGCGCAAAATCGGGTTAAACTGATCGTTTGGAATTGGATCAAAACACAATTGACCGTTGTGATCAACCCGATACTTCGCAAACGTAATCCCCTGATTGATTTCACAACCATACATTAACATGGCAATGGAATCATTGTGGAAATAAATTTCTTCGCCACAAAACATATTTTCCACTTCACCTATACTTGCCCGCTTACCAGAAAGTTGAGCATTCAATCCGAAATTGCCAACCATCAAAACAATCCATACCAACACCACTTGTTTCATACTTGAAAAATAAGAATTATACAAAGTGGTTATGCTTCCACAAAGAAAAAGCGGCAGGAAACTCTTCACATTAGCAATTTCGACCTTTACCTTTTCTGTTTATTGCTAAGGAAACAATTTTGAACTTACATCAATTGTGGTAGCCTGATGAAACGCGCTCCCACTGCTTTTCGGCCTACTTCAACCCAACTGAATCCATTCACTCGATTAAAAATAAATGTTAAAAAAGGTACTTTGTATTGCATAGTACTAAAGTTAACCTATATTTGTGTCATAAATAGTACTAACGATGAATGTAGAAAACACCCAGGCACAAATGCGGAAAGGAATCCTGGAGTTTTGTATTCTCAGCATTCTGAATCAAGGAGAAGCATATCCTTCCGAAATACTCGATCGGCTCAAAACCGGTAAACTGATCGTAGTGGAAGGCACACTTTACCCCTTGCTCACCCGTTTGAAGAATATGGAACTACTCACTTACCGCTGGGAAGAATCAACTTCCGGTCCGCCCAGAAAATATTACAGCATCACAGATTCAGGAAAAGAATCACTAGCTGCATTGCAAATCACTTGGAACGAATTACAACACGCTGTAACAACTGTTACCGCTCAACAAAACGAATTATGAAAAAAACACTCTCAATTCATTTAGGCCGTCAATTGTTTATCATTGAAGAAGATGCGTACGACCGCCTTCAGCAATACTTGCAACGCCTTGAAAGTTCCCTGAAAGGAGAAGAAGGTGTCGGTGATATCATCGAAGACATTGAAATGCGCTTTGCCGAACTACTCATGAGTTACTTGGGCGAAACGCGCAAGGTAGTGACCATAGAAGATGTAGAAAAAGGCGTCGGATCGTTGGGTGAACCCGAAGAAATTTCGGAAGACACACCAAAAGAAGAACCGCAAGCCAAAAGAAGTCAGTGGTACGATTCCAAACAACGTAAATTTTACCGCGACACCGAAAACGGTATGTTAGCCGGCGTAGCTTCAGGAACCGCTGCTTATATTGGAATAGATCCGGTGATAGCGCGTGTAATTTTCGTTCTTTTAATGTTCACCGGTCTCGGGGTACCACTCTACATCATTTTATGGATTGTTGTTCCCAATGCCTCTACTCCATCTGAACGCCTGCAAATGCATGGAAGACCAGTAACAGTTGACTCTTTGAAAGAAGAGTTCATCAAAGCCGGAGATCGTATCAAAGAAGACGCGAAAAACGCAAAACACCGCTTTCAATCCGGTAACGATCATATTACCAAACGAGTGCGTAGTCTGGTGAGCATCTTTGCAAAAATCGCTGGTGTTGGAATCATCATTTTTTCAGCGATCTGGTTGATTTTCTTTAGCTTAACCATTACAGGAGTCATTGATTTTATTCCCACTACCGGCGATGAAGAATATACTTCGCTCCACGATTTCCTGAAAATTGCCGTGCCGGTAGATAAAACGTTTACGTTGATGTGGTGCTCTATACTACTCATCGGGTTTTCGGCTCCACTTTACGGATTCCTGATCGGAACACGATTAATCTTACAACGTGCAACGCGTTTCTTTAAAATAAACCTGATCATCTTCCCTACTTTATTGGGAATAGGAATTGTTTGCGGAATCATCAGCGGTGTACAAATCGGGCGTGACTTTGCGGTTCCCGAAGCATTGGATCGAACAAAAATCACGAGCAATGTAGATGTATTGATCATTGATGAAATACCGGAATATTACAATAACCAACGTATATCTTCATCCGGCGGATTCGATTTCTTCCATATTAAAAATGGTAGAGTTAAAGAAGAAGGTGTAATGATTACTTACCTACCAAGCAGTGATTCTCTTTTTCACATTACACAGATTAAAAGTGCACATGCAGTAGATAGTGAACATGCTTACAAACGTTGCAACAATATTCAACACACTATTCAACTTGTCGGAACAAAACTGGAAGTATCACCAACGTACACTTACCCAACAACCGACGGTTTCAGAGACCAGGAAGTGGAAATCAAAATCGAAATTCCGGTTGGTAAAAAACTGATCGTAAAAGGAGTAACCATACAATACCCGCAAACCCAAAACAGCGGAATGCTATACCAAAATCAACCTTTCGAACCTTGGGATTAGGATTAAGGCACCTGGTTCTTTTCGTAGCAAAGTAAAAAGCGCCGTTTGTAGTGATACAAGCGGCGCTTTTTTGTTTAAAAATTGCTCTTACACCTTCTACAGGCCAATGAAAATGGACTTTCCGCCTCAGGCGGATGTAAAATTCTAAAAATTGCCACTTTTAAAAGTTTAGAATTTTACACTTTTCTCCTGAAAATCAACGTTAAAACTAACGTTCAGCCCTTTCCGCCTCCTCATCTCTTGGCACCAAAAAGGTCTCTAGTTTATAAATAATCCCTTTTTCGTCATAGTGTTTCCACTCGCCTATTTTCTGACCGCATTCATTGTATTTTCCAATGGTTTTTAAAACAGGAATTGGATCAACAAAGTACCATCCCATTTGATTTCTAAACGACAAAACCTCCTCTGGTAGCACCGGAGTTTTATAGAATTCCACAAACACATGCACAAAATCAGTTGCTCCGAAACCGTAAAAATGCTGTAATTCATTGTTGACATAATCGATCCGAACGGAATCGTACTGTAAGTCTGTTTTCAATTCCTGAATCACACGATAATCCATTACATACAACGGATTGTATCCCCAACTATTCATTCTGTAGATTGGTTGACTGTAATACATCCACTCACCTTCTTTCTTGTATTCTACCAATGGCGGTGCAGCATACAAATCAACTCCCTGATATCCCAAATCGTTGTTGCCGTTCGTATTGCTCATCGTATTCATCGTTACGTTTCGCGACGAAAGTGAAATGGAATTCAAAGCCGTTAATTCAATATTCTGAAACCATTGTAGGTTACCCGGATTGTGAATTGTTTCTTTTCCGGAAGCCAATAATTCGCCTTGAAGATTGTACACATCTGTCCACACAAGCGTTGAGTCTATTGGAGTGCGAACATATTTCAAATCCCTTTCGAAGTTGGTTTTTGTGACAGCATAACCATCCTTGAACAAAATTTCTTCGATTATTTCTCCAGAATGACGATCAAAACGCGTGCGGATTCCGTTCAATTTGTCATTTTCCCAAAACTCGGTGCGGCACAGTCTATTGGTTCCCTGGTAATATTCTTCCCATTTTCCGGAACGCTTTCCATGCGTATAATGTCCGGTAATCCATGGCAATGTTTCCGAATAATTTTGTTCCCAGCGACCATTCAACACACCATTTTTACCTTCGCCGTTTAGCCATACCTTCCATTTCGTACGTTTTTCAGGTGCCACATTCGGTTCTTCAAAATAAGCCGTCATACACTCGGGTTTCTGCGGAACTTCATACCGATTCGGTAAGGTAAATGCATTTTCCATATACGAAAAGTACGCTCCCTGAATGAGTTTTAATTCGTCCATCGAAAAGCCTGAAGCCTGTTGCCAAGCAGGAACTTCGGCGTCCGTAATGTCTTTCACCCACACATAATTATCCGTGGCGGAAATACGTCTCGCCAAGTCTTCATGACCTGTTTGCTGCATCAGGTAACCCACCGCACAATGCGTATTGTGTTCATCAATAAACACCGGAATGCGCTCGTTGCGGTAATAATTCATCGGGAAATCCCCTACCAAACGATAACCGTCTAGTAACGAGATCAGCAGCATTCGCGAACGAAACTGCTCCTTACTCAATTCATTTCCCGGATTAGCCCTCAAAATAGTGAGAACGCTTGTCAAATGCGCTTGAATGTATTCTTTGTCGGAAGCAAACACACGTGCTTCGCCTTCAGGCGCTTGGCATGCATGGTTTTTCCAGTTGAAATTAAACGCACATAATTGATCATAGAAACTCGCCGCCGAGACATTGATCATAAAAAGCAGTGCAAAAAAGGTGATTACGGATTTTTTCATAGTAACAATCTTATAGGATTGACTCTCAATACAGGTAAGTGACTGTTCCGTTCAATTATTTTTCAGAAAAAGCATCTAAACAATTGAATCAGGAATTTTATCTCCCACAGATGTACAGATTTTTTTTGCGCTTCTGCCTCAGGATGACTAGCGCATAGTAAGTTTATTACAGATCATGTATCGCGATAATGATCAGCGAGTCAGCCTCAGGCTGAAAGCTGAAATTCATGAATCTGTGGGAAAACTATTTTTTTGGGTAAGTACCATTTTTCACAGGACAAACACCGCTTTTTCTATCGTTAACACTCCTGCATTATGGGCTTTATTTTCTATATTTGTGCAACAAAAATAGGCTATGGCAAATCAAGTAATCTCTGAAACAACTACATCCGTAGATTTTGAAACATTCAAGCAACAAGTGCTGAATGACTACCGGTTGGCTTGTTTATCACGAGAAGCATCGCTCTTGGGTCGACGTGAAGTGTTGACCGGAAAAGCGAAGTTCGGAATCTTCGGCGACGGAAAAGAAATCGCCCAACTTGCCCTTGCCAAACAGTTCAGAGATGGCGATTTCCGCTCAGGTTATTACCGCGATCAAACCTTGATGATGGCCATTGATCAATTGACCGTTCGCGAGTACTTTTCTGGTTTGTATGCACATACGGATAGCGAAGTAGAACCACAATCGGCCGGTCGACAAATGGGAGGACATTTTTCTACCAGAAACCTTGATGAAAATGGTGAATGGAAAAACCTGATGGCTCAGAAAAACAGTTCCGCCGATATTTCGCCTACTGCAGGACAAATGCCGCGTTTATTGGGTTTAGCCCAAGCGTCTAAAATATACCGCAATCACCCAACGTTGAAAGATTTGGAGGAATTCAAAAAATTCACCAACGGCGGGAACGAAGTTGCGTTTGGAACAATTGGTGATGCTTCTACTTCTGAAGGACCGTTTTGGGAAGTCATCAACGCTGCCGGTGTATTACAAGTACCGATGGTGATGTCTGTTTGGGACGACGGTTACGGAATTTCCGTTCCACGTGAGTTTCAAACCACCAAAGGAAGTATCTCTGAAGCTCTTTCCGGAATGCAACGCACTGCCGAAAATCCGGGAGGATATGAGATTTTCGTTACCAAAGGTTGGGATTATGCGCATTTGTGCGAAACCTACGAAAAAGCCGTTGCTGTGGCACGCGAAGAGCACGTTCCGGTATTGGTTCACGTAAAAGAAGTCAATCAGCCGCAAGGTCACTCTACTTCTGGTTCACACGAACGTTACAAATCAGAAGACCGCTTGAAATGGGAATCTGATTTTGATTGTATCGCTAAGTTCAGAGAATGGATTTTGTCGTTTGAAGCCGAAGGACAAACCATTGCAACCGAAGAAGAATTGACTGCCATTTCAGCCGATGCGAAAAAAGCGGTGAACGAAGATAAACGTGCTGCCTGGTCTGCCTTTTGCGACGTATTAAAACAAGATTTGACCTCAGCCCTTGAATTACTGAAAGCTTTAGCTGCTGAAAGTACGCAAGGTTCATTCATTCAATTGGAAATCACGGCGCTTGAAAAAGCAATGGAGCCGATTCGTAAAGATATTTTTAATGCCGTTCGTAAATGTTTGCGCATTGTACGCGGTGAAAACGGTCCGGCACGTCAGGCGTTGATTCTCTGGCTGGAACGCGAAAAAGCAAAGAATTACGATCGTTACAGCGAGAACCTGTACTCTACTTCCGAGCAAAATGCGTTGAACATCACGCCGGTTGATCCGACCTATGAAGCAACTCCAACCATGGAAGACGGTCGTATTATCTTGCGTGAAAACTTCCGCTCTATTTTCGAAAATTACCCGCAAGCATTGATCTTTGGTGAAGATGCCGGAAAAATTGGTGGTGTGAATCAATCGTTGGAAGGTTTACAGGAACAATTCGGTACGTTGCGTATTTCAGATGTTGGAATTCGCGAATGCTCCATTATCGGTCAGGGAATCGGGATGGCTATGCGTGGTTTACGTCCAATCGCCGAGATTCAATACCTTGATTATTTATTATACGCCATTCAGATTTTGTCGGATGATCTTTCAACCGTGCAGTACCGTACAAAAGGCGGACAAAAAGCACCGTTGATTGTTAGTACCCGCGGTCACCGTTTGGAAGGAATCTGGCACAGTGGAAGTCCGATGGGAATGATCATCAACTCCCTGCGTGGAATGCACATTTGTGTGCCTCGAAACATGACCAAAGCGGCAGGTTTTTACAATACATTGATGGCTGCAGACGAACCGGCATTGGTGATTGAACCGCTAAATGGTTACCGAACCAAAGAACCGATGCCAACCAATATCGGCGATTTCCGCATTGGATTGGGTTTACCCGAAATTGTAAAAAAAGGAACTGATTTAACCATTGTTTCCTACGGATCAACGTTCAATTTGTGCGAACAAGCAGCTCAATCATTGACTGAGTTGGGTGTTTCGGTTGAATTGATCGACGTACAAACCTTGATTCCATTCGATATCAATCATGTGATCAGCGAATCGTTGGCAAAAACAAACCGCTTGTTGATTATTGACGAAGACGTGAGTAGCGGTGCTACGGGTTATATGCTCGACAAAATTTTGGTTGAACAAAAAGCGTATTTCCACCTCGATTCAGCTCCGGTTACCTTGAGTGCAAAAGATCACCGTCCTGCTTACGGTACAGATGGCGATTATTTCTCGAAACCGAGCATCGACGACATCGTAGAAACAGCTTACGGAATGATGAACGAAGTAGATCCGGGCGCATTTCCTGCTATTTATTAGTACGTGAGAAAATCCATCGTCATAGCAGTTGTGAGTTTTTTCATCATGAGTATCATGGCGAAAGACATCACCTCGCTATCGTGGAATATTTGGTATGTAGCCAACATGGATTATGTGGCGAAGGAATTGTGCGTCAACAAAGCCAAACCTAAGCTAAAGTGTAACGGTAAGTGTCACCTGGCAAAGCAATTACAAAAACTGGAAGAACCGCAACCGCAAAAAACACCAACAACTCCAAAACAATTGAAGTTGAAGGAACTGGAATGGGTAATTGCTTCGGTTGAAATCCTTCCCACAGCTGAAACGTTGATTCACGTAGAAAACACCTTAACACATTGGAACGATCTTAAAAAAGCACCCCGCTCTTTCTCCAACACCATTTTCCATCCGCCACAGGCCTGATTTCGATCAGATTAATCTTGTACTGGAATACCAAAATGTTTCCCGCGGATACCGCAGATTTCTGCCTATGACAGAAATACGACAAAAGTTTCTCACGAATTTTTTGAATGCCTGACGGACACGCTTTGAATGTTAGCGAGTGCGTTAGCCAGTCTGCCTTAGCGGATGAATTCGTGGGAAAAAGAAAGCGTATTCGCCGTGGCGGATACAATACCATCCGTTGTAGACCAAGTACAAGACAACACTTATTCCATTTAGTTAATTTTTTATTTCGAATATGAAGTTATTCGCATTGGTTGCGGGTATGCTTTTAAGTTTGAACGCATTGGCATGTGATGTCTGTGGCGCTGTGAATTCCGCATTGGGATTGGGAACAGTAGCTGCCGGAAACCGTCACGCCATCGGTTGCACTTATCAGTACCGCAGCTACAATAGTCATCATCCGGGCATTTTTAATGAACCGGCAGTGAGCAGTTCAGAGCGTTTTCAACGATTGGATCTTACCGGAACCATTCGCTTGGCTTCGCGCTGGCAATTGAAAATGAGTTTACCATTGGTGTACAATGAACAAACCAAAGAAGGTGTTCATTCCTTTCGTCAAGGCATGGCCGATCCCACAATTACGGGGCATTATTTTGCTGTCAACCGCATCGATTCTACCGGAAATAAGGTCATTCGATGGAGCATTGGTGGTGGTGTAAAAATGCCTTTTGCCAGGTATCCGGAACCCGACAATGAATTGTTGTTGTTGTATCCCGGAACCGGAACATGGGATGGAATGCTGCAATCGTCTTTTTTCTTGCGCAAAAACAAGTGGGCGTTTATTCAGGAAAGCAACCTGATGTTGAGAGGTACCAATAAGTATGGTTATCAACCCGGAAACTTGTTCAGCGCCACCGCTTACACCATGCGTCGATTCACCAATTGGTCGGTGTTCGGTGGTTTGCAATATGCCTGGAACGGAATTGATTACCAGGACAGAAAAGCCATCAACAGTTCACCCAGTCAGGGAAACATCCTCAGTGCAACTGTTGGCGGAACTATTCAGTGGGGAAATGTAATGGTACAAGCCAATTATCATCTCCCACTCGCACAAAACCTCGGAAACGGCTATGTGAAACAACAAGTCGGCTTTACCGCCGGAATTTATTATTTATTCAACTAAAACAGCATGAAATATACAATCAGTTTATTCGTCCTTTTATCCATTACCTTGTTCTCTTGCAAAAAAGACAAGGAAGATCACGTTGATTTTTCGGGAAGCATCAGTGTTACCACACCAGCAGCCAACGATACCATCACCGGTGGAAATTCATTTACCGTTACCGGAAACATTACTGGAAATATCGAAATGCACGGTTACATGATTACGGTTTACAATCAAAACGATCAATCAATTGTCTACAGCAATACCATTCACAGCCATTCAGAATCATATACCTTGAACGAAACCGTTACACACACGCTCACGGCTAGTACTCCGCTGCGTTTGGTAATTGATGTTGAAGTAGATCACGACGGTGAATCGTTGACCAAAGAAGTGTTGTTTCAGTATCAACCTTAGTGAGTTGACGAGTTTTTAAGTTTAGTCAGTTTTTAAGTTGATTGAGTTAGTAAGTTTAACTCAATCAACTTAAAACTTACCTACTCGCCCCAAATGTGATTCATTATTGAATATCTTCGTGGTTCAGTACATCTATATGTTCCACAAATCGTTCCTTTTAATTTTACCGATTGTTTTCCTCTCTTGCGGGGAAGAATCTTCTGTCAAGGCTGTAAAATCTCAACCTCCCAAAACCAATGTTAAGTCTTCCGATACAACGTTATTGGCTGAAAGTCACAATGAACAAGACCTGGTGCTCAATGACTACATGAAGGAACAGTTGGCTCCTATCCGGGCAAATTTCAAGCGGATCAATTCCATTGATGAATGGTCGTTGGTCTTGCAAAAAGATCTATACCAATCAACAGAAGGTGGATACGTGTGTTTTTATTATTTCAATGACCAGATCGAAAAAATCGTTGAACGCAATTTTGGTGAAAGTGGACAAAATCTAACAGAGTTTTACCTGCTCAACGGTGAACTCTCGTTTGTTTTGGAGCGTTCTTACAACTACAATCGACCGCTGTTTTATGATTCTACCAGTATGAAAGAAAACAACGATACCGAAGCTTTCGATTTCGAACAATCGGAAATCATGGAAGACAGAAGTTATTTTATCAAAGGCAAAATGGTTCATGCCGTAGTTTCCGGCGATTGCGGTTCTCCTTTTAATCAGGAATACCTGAACGAGGAAGGAAAACGCTTAAAAAGTGAGATGAAAAAGTTGATACTTTTGGCAAAACACTAATCAGAAATTGAAATAAATGACACAAACACAACTCAATACGCTTGCTAAATGGACATTTTGGGCTACGTTCCTGATTGCGAGTTACATCATGAT
>JBILJP010000268.1:0-7293 GCA_044377135.1 Fluviicola sp. | reverse complement strand
ACAAACCAACCAAGTATTTGTTACTGGTTCCGAAATTCACCTGATTCAATTCCGTGAACCGATTCGGGGTTTTCCAGGTTGTTTTATCTCCGGTTGAAAGTACGTTCAAACGCACGGAATCTTTCTTGAATTTTTGCTGATCGGCATACGAAACATAAGCTCCGTTTTTAGTAATATCAAACTGCGTGACATTGCGGTAATAACTTGTTTTCGTCGCTGGATTCCAAACTCCCAGTACTTTTCCGTCGGTTTTGATTGGTCCTTTTTTCTTGGTGAGTTTGGCTTCTTTTTTCAGTTCCTTTTTCGACAAATAACCTTTCGGCAATTCGTTGGACGTTGAAAGATACGCGATCCAATCACTTTCGGCGCTCACTTTAAACTCTTTTACTTTGGCAATTTTCACCAAAGAATCGTTTGCACACAACCAAATTCCGAGTGAATCTTTCGGCCATTTGTCTTTCGGCGTTTTGTTCAATTCGCAGGTTCTAAGCGTATCAAATGTAGGCGTGATTTTAAACGCTAAAAAATTAGATGCTCCTGAAAATTGAGGTTCTACACCTCTGGCAATCGAATCTTTTTTACCCGTTTCGTTGTTGATGATGAACAAAAATCCGTCACCACGATGCGGCTTGATAGTATAAGCACTGTATTTGCCATCAGGTGATAACAGCAGATCGCCAATCTTTTTCCAATCGTTGTATACGCTCGGATCGATGGTTTTCTTTTGCGCGAAGGCAGAGAAAGAAGTGAAAAATAAGCTCAGGAGTAGAATTGCTTGTCCGTATTTCATCGCTATTGAAAATGAATCTTGTAAGGTCGTAAATATAAATAACCTGAGTTCGATTATTAAAACAAAGTCAAAATTAATTAAATGACTTGGTTACAAGGCTGATTTTATAGTTATTCCATTTTTTTAAGTTGGTGAGTTCACCCTAGTACCATGCGGTTAACGAGTAAAATCCCTAAATTCAAAACCTGAAACCAAGACTGAAGACTAAAAGACAAAAGACTATAGACAAAAGGCCAATGTCCTGTCTATAGTCTTTTGTCTCTGGTCTTTCGTCTTCTGTCTTAAAATAATATGAAATTAACCCGGTACTTTTTTCTCTTAATTGGATTGATAGTTGCGAATAATCTGGTAGCGCAAAAGCAATCGGGCATTTTTCCACAGCCGAATGAATTGACGGAAAACGGACAATCTTATCGCTTGCGTGAACGCATACGATGTACTCCGAATGCGGAAGAACTGATTGTTTTGTCAGCGGTTCAATCACAATTCAAGAGTATTCGCGGGTTGGTTTTCGCAACGGTTCCTGCTGATTCCATGCAAGATCTGCGCTTTTATTACCAACCCCGTTTGGAGAAAGAAAACTACCAACTGGAAATCACCAACCAAGGAATTTCCATCAAATACGGTGACAGAGGTGGTTTGATGTATGCCTTGCAATCGCTGGATCAATGGATGGAAGATCAATACCAAAACATGCAGCTGAAAGGCGTAAATATCATCGATTCACCACGCTTTGCTTACCGTGGAGTACACCTGGATTGCAGTCGGCATTTTTTCACGATTCCGGAAATCAAAGCGTTTTTGGATCAGTTAGCCGTACTCAAATTCAACACCTTTCACTGGCATTTGACCGATGATCAGGGCTGGCGATTGGAAATCAAACAATACCCAAAACTTACCGAAATTGGCGCCTGGCGCGATAGCACGGTGATCGGTCATTATAGCCGAAGTCCGCGTGAATACGATCATGTGCGTTATGGTGGATTTTACACGCAGGAAGAAGCAAAGGAAATTGTGCGTTATGCTGCCGAAAGAGGAATTACGGTAATGCCGGAGATTGAACTTCCCGGACATGCACGCGCAGCCCTTGCGGCTTATCCTGAAATGGGTTGTACCGGTGCACAATTGCCCGTAGAAGGTTTGTGGGGCGTTTTCGATGATGTTTTCTGTACGCAACCCGAAACCATTCAGTTTTTGAAAAACATTTTGGCCGAAGTCATTGCTGTTTTTCCATCTGAAACCATTCATGTTGGTGGCGATGAATGCCCGAAAACACGTTGGGATGTATGCCCGAAATGCTTGAAAGTACGCAATGAACAAGGTTTGCACGATAGCCACGAATTGCAAAGCTACGTCATACGCGAAATGGAAGCTTTCCTGAACGCCAACGGACGAAAACTAATGGGTTGGGACGAAATTCTGGAAGGCGGCTTAGCTGAAAACGCGCAAGTGATGTCGTGGCGCGGCACCGAAGGCGGAATAGCTGCTGCGAAAATGCACCATCCGGTTGTAATGACGCCAGGTTCGCACTGTTATTTCGATCATTACCAAAGCACCAATCCCAATGAACCATTGGCAATCGGAGGATATACACCACTTGAAAAAGTGTATGCGTTTAATCCGCTGCCGGAAGGATTAACCACCGAAGAACAAACCTACATTTTGGGCGCGCAAGCCAATATCTGGACAGAATACCTGCCCGACATGAAAAGCGTTCAATACAATGTGTTCCCGCGATTGGCGGCTATGTCGCAAGTGTTGTGGACCATCAACAAACCGGATTACAAATCATTTGTAGGAAAACTGGAAAAATACTTCCTCCCAAGGCTTGATGAACAAAAAATCACGTATTCAAAAGCGTTTCTTGATCCGTTTATTGGGCTTCGTGCTTCTAAAACGGGAGCAGTTTATACATTTGAGAATGACTTGGCTGAAATTTCTATCAACGGAACATTAAGCCGTGAAATTAAGTTGAACAGAACACCTCAACCAGAACCACTAAAAGCGAATGTAGTATGTAAAGGTAATTTTGCGGAAGTGAGCCGTGAACTGAAATTTGAGTTCGTCACCCACCCCTTGATTGGTAAACCCGTTCATTTCATCACTCCGCCCAGCAAAAGCTACAATCACCATGACAGTTTAGGATTGACAGACGGTGTGCAGGGAACAACTCCGTGGAAAGGCAGTCAGTGGCTCGGATTTTCAAATGACACCGTTCAGTTTTCCGTTGATTTAGGGGAGTTGACCACCTTCAATCACTTTCAAGCCGGTTTTTTAGAAGATCAGGGTTCGTGGATTTATTACCCCAAAACGCTCATCATCGAAACCAGCACCGACGGAAAAAAATTCAAGCAACACAAAGCGTGTGACATCAATAAAAAGACCGTGAACTGGGAGAAGAAATGCAAAGCGAAAGTTGTTCGCGTTACGGTGATCAATGTGTCGAAAATACCGGACGGAAAACCCGGATCGGGACACACACCCTGGACATTCATCGATGAAATTATGATCTACTAAACAGCTTATGGAAATAGAATTATGTGTGGCTTCACTGGAAGCAGCCCGATTAGCAAGTAACCTTCCCATTCAACGAATTGAAACCTGCGTGGCGTTGGAACAAGGCGGATTGACACCCACAACCGGAATGGTTTCCTGGATACACTCTACCTTTCATGAACTGGAACAACATGTCTTGATTCGTCAGCGCGCAGGCGGTTTTCACTATACCTACGATGAAGTAGTAGTGATGCGTAATGATATCCTCGAATTTCAACGCTTAGGCATAAAAGGAGTGGTGATTGGAGCATTAACCGCCGACAAACAACTCGACAAAGATGCTTTAGGAGCATTGCAACGAGCTGCCGGAGACATGGATTTGACGTTTCACCGCGCTTTTGATGAAGTAGCTAATTGGAAAACGACCATGGATCAACTCATCAATATGGGATTCAAGCGCATTCTCACCAGCGGTCAGGCAACTTCGGTAAACGAAGGATTGGCTACATTGGAAGAAATGGTCGGTTATGCCAACGGACGCATTGAAATCATGGCTGGTGGCGGTGTACGATCCAACAATATTCAGTCGGTGCGACAAACAGGAGTTTCCGCCATTCATTTTTCGGGAACCAGCTCACAAGCTATTGATACCGAAAGTCGTTTTTCAACGGTGATCAGCAAAGTAGATGAACAATTGATTAGGGAAATGCTTGCCGTAGTTCTTTAAGATTTTTGACCACAAAAAAACCGTCCATCTGCCAGAGGCGGATGAACGGGCTTTCTTATAAGTTGAAATCAGAACGCTTAGTTCTTTGTAATCTTCATGGTTTGAATACGACCACCAACCTGAACGTTTAAGAAGTAAACTCCTTTGCTTTCACGTGATAAATCGATGGTCATTGAATCGGTTGTAAACTGTGATTGTTCACGTACCAAACGACCCGTTACATCCGTTACAGTCAATTTCTGAACAGGAACCTGAATTCCGAATGATACGGTAATGATTCCCGTAGTTGGGTTCGGATACAATTGAATGGCCAAATCATCAAACTCACCCATACCTACCAAGTTGTAGGCAACACATGTACTTGTTCCTGAACAACCGTTTGCAGCTGTCACCTGAACAGCGTAGCTTCCGTTGACAGTTGGGGTAAATGTTTGTGAAGTCGCACCCGGGATTGCGGCATTTCCGTTGTTACAATCAACCCATTGGTACGTTCCGCCATTTTGACTGGCAGAAAGAATACCATTTGTAAGCGTTGTAGCAGTGTTCACCGTGTTTTGAGTAACGGTAACACTTTGACATGTTCCTGCAGTAACGCATCCACCTTCACCGCGCACGAAATAAGTTCCGGCTGCTGACACGTTTAACGTTGTGCCCGATCCTACGGAAGTTCCTCCGCAAGAACCGCTGTACCATTGCCAGTCGGTAGCATCATTCAAGTTACCGGACGCAATCGTCAAAGTAGTATTTCCACCTGTGCAGAAAGACGTTGCTCCACTAATCGTAGGACTATCCGGATCGTTACATGGAATAGAAGGCGTGTAGCAAATTTCCAATCCCCAAGAAGCCAACGCTCCACCATCCTGATTAAAAGCATCGGAGATCGTAAGTGTCCAAGTTCCAGACATGTCTTCACCATCGAAATCAGAAAGAGCACCATTTGGCTGATAGGCATTTCCATCAGTAGGCGGACAAGGAATTGAAGCCCCAATGATCCCTTCGTCATCGAGTACAATGTCAAAATCGTTGTTATCGTCACAAATGCTCGTGAATAAAGTCACACTAGTTCCCTGAGGAGAAGTAATAGTGAAAGTCAAATCTGAAATGTAGGCATGCGTTCCGGCAAGGTTCACCACATTCAAATCGTTGATCGTTGCATTGGTTGGAATTACAAGCGTTGATGTAACAGTTGGAGTTCCTGAAGCTGAAATAGCTACCGGAATATCTGTACTGTTGAACGTTCCGCAAGAAGATGTAGTAAACGAGAATGCACTTGTATTTCCTGCATTTGAACAAGAGTTATACGAATTCACTCTCCAGTAATACGTTGTTGCTGCTACCAAGGTTGTAGCTGTGTAATTGGGAACTGAAAGACCGGTCGCCGATTCTACTATAGCAGTAAAGGCAGCATCAGTTGCAATTTCAATGTCGTACAACATTCCCGCATTCGGGTTTGACCACGTCAATGTAAGTGGCAATGCCGCAGACGGTTCAGTATCTACTGGTGTCAGCAAGGTAGAAACAACCGAAGAACTGGTTGAAACAATAATGGTAGCCGGTGTTGTATGAATACCAGAAGTAGAGTTTCCTTGAACCGTAAACGGATATGTTCCCGGAGAAACGCCTGCTGTACCGCTAATTGTCATGGTACTTGAATTGCCCGGAGTTACCGGATTCGGAGAGAATGAAGCTGTTAATCCAACCGGAAGACCTGTTGCGGAAAGTGTTACAGGATCTACATACGAACCGATTTGACCTACCTGAACGGTAAACACACCGTTGGTTCCCTGACAAGCACTTACGGTAGCATTGGTAAGTGTTACGGTATAATCGTTTGTAGCGGCTGTAATGGTGAAAACGTTGTTGGAAATATCGAAGAATGTTCCGTTTTCACACATTACCATAATGATGGCAGTTGTAGTGGAACTGTTTGGTACTGTTACCGTTTGGCTTCCGTCATTTGGCACATCGTTGGCAATATTGGAGAAAGTTGCTCCACCATCAAGTGAAATCAGGATATCTACATTGGCACAAGAAACAGGCGCAGCCGTTGTATTGGCTACACTCCACGTAACAGTTTGTGTTGAATTTCCAGGCCAAGTAATACCTGCCGCCGTTGGATAATTGACAATAAACGGACCCGCACTTGTGGTGGTAGTAACCGTAATGTCTTCATGATCGTTACAACCTCCGTTTGGCTCGTTATCGCGCACCATTACACGGAAATTCATTGTACGGTTTACAGTAGGAAGAACTTCCCAGGTAAAAGGACCACCAGCCAAAATAGATGAAATAGAAGGGAAATAACGCGTCGGATTTGTTGTTGGAGAGAATGAACGGAAATTAGGTCCACCAGTTGATGTTGCTACCGGCGGTTGTGTTGAGTTTTCATTGTTCATTTGTTCCCAACAATACGTCAACACGTCACCATCCGGATCGGAGGCAATAGCCGTTAACGCAAAAGGTGTATTGGCAGGAACGGTCACATTTCCAACTGTTCCGGAAATGGTAGGAGTTGTTTGCGAAGGAATGGCAGTAACAACAGGACAAGTGTGCGAACCACCTGTAATAAAGGTTCCTATTTCTTGCAATGAAATACCATGGAAATGATCATCAGAGTTGCTTTGAACGTCCATTGGTGAGCAAATTCCGGCGTAAGCCATAATGGTTGAACCACTACCCGGCTCCATGGCTGTTGTGTTGTTGGCATTTCCGCCACAAGAACCTGCGTTTCCACGAAAGGTATGGTTTCCGCTAAATTCATGACCCATTTCGTGGGCTACATAATCGATATCAAACGGATCGCCCACCGGAGCACCGCTTCCTGTTACTCCGCGAGCTTTTTGGTTACTGATACATACAACACCCAAACCGGCTAAACCGCCACTATCCGTTCCGAAAACATGACCGATGTCGTAATTGGCAGATCCGATTACAGTAGTTACATTGGTTTGGTTCTGTGTAATCATACTTCCCGGGTTTCCGTTTGTATACGGATCCGTAGCAGAATTTGTATAAATCAATAAATTGTTATTGGCAATAATGGTCATCGTAATGGCCATATCACGCATGTAGACTCCGTTTACACGGTTCATTGTAGTTACCTGAGCTGCTTGAGCCAATGCAACTGTTCCACCTTGAAATGTCGTATACTCAGCTGTTGCAGCAAGTGCCAAACGGTAGGTACGTTTTTGACAAGAACCGAAGCTCTTCACCACAGGTGTTCCATGCTCAAAAAACGTTTCAACAGGCGGTGCTTCAAAATGGCATTGGAAGGTTTTCG
>JBILJP010000267.1:0-7317 GCA_044377135.1 Fluviicola sp. | reverse complement strand
GAATCATTCATGTGATTAGTAGCACTGTTTTTCCAATGATCCCATGGAACTTGCGTGTAATCTTCGATCAAACTTCCCACCGGATATACAAATGCGAAGTCTTTAAATAAAGTATCCTGATAACCTGAAAGCGTTCGCAGGTTAACATAATCCAAATGAAAATGATCTAAAGAACCTGAGAGTCCACCAACATTTTTGAAACGGAAACGGAAGCCATCTGTAAAATAGATTGCTTGAGAAAGGCGTAAATGCCCTACTTGAAAATCGGTAGTAGACGATCCGCCCATAGCCCAAACCTGATTCCACTGATCGGCAGCTACATCGTAAAATTCGAGCTTCAATGAGTCGGTAGCTTCAGGCACATCACCAAAACCTTCGGGTTGTACCAGAAAACTGAGGTAAATGGAATCGCTTGGTAAAAATCCGGAAAGATCAAGCGGTTTTGAGGTCAAAAAGTCAGCGGTTCCAGAAGCGTTTGAACCGAAATTGTACGGATATCCGTTTTCATCCAACCCATCGAAAGTCGCTACACCCAATGACCATGGATTTACGGGAAATGTGTAGTTGTGATACGCATAATGATCTGCCCAAAGCGCATTCGGATCAGAAACCTGTACGGTAAAAATGAGCGCCGAATCTTGCTCTACATCTGGTGGAAGTTGCCAAATCGTATCAATTGTATTTACAAAATCAAGTGTATCGTACAGATCATATGGCGGATAAACCGGCGTTGTAGCGTATACAATCGGGTAAACCGAAAAGTCACCAATTTTGATGGAAACGCTTGGCAAATCAAATGTATCAGTAACTCCAGCCTGCGTCTGGTAACGATATGTTTGCGAAAGGCTGTATTCAGCTGTTGCAGGCAAGGCTACATTGGTGATATCCAATAATTGATAAAAGAGTTGTTCACTGACGTTCGGATCGGATGGTTGGGCGTTGTATTGCTGAAAACGCGACTTCGAAAATTCATCAAAGAAGGGCAACGTTAACGTATCCAGATTGTAAACGTAGGTGCTATCGATCGGATTGGAAGCGCGGGTAGGAGCAGCACTTGCTTTCCCGAAAAATTGTCGCGTAATTGGTCCAACTGATTCTGTTTGAGCAAATACACTTGTAACTAACCAACAGGAAAGCACTAGCAAAAAACTTTTTTTCATTGTCTATTGTTTAGGCCACCGATGGGTTTAGTTCTTAATCGCCTGAATGGTAACTGTTGAACCCGACGGACTCATCACTCCATCCATATACTCAGGACTTTGTGCCTGAATAATAGCAGAAGTTGAATCCTGGGCATTCATACAACCTTCACAAGAACCGATGAACAAACTCAAAGATGTTCCACTTAAACGTCCGCGAGCCTCAGATATTGTAGAACCTACCAAATCGGGAACTTGCACTGGTTCACCACCTTCGTTTTTACCAACAACAATTGTAATGGTAGAACCGATTGGGATACGTTTTCCTTCTTTGATTTCAGAGCCTCTGTACAATTGTTTCAATACAGCACCATTGGCTTCGCTGGTTTGTTTGAATTCGATACGGTATTTTAATCCACGGTTTTTCAACACACTTTCGGCAAAACGTTGTGATTTGTCCAACAAACTAGGCATTTCAACCAAACGTGTTTTTTTAGAAACCTGAATGCGGATAATACGGTCTTCTTTTACGTAAACCGATGATTTGGATGTTGGTGCAGGATCTTGTGAGATGATGGTTCCGGCAGGAATATCTGGGTTGTAAACAGAATCGAGTACTTCTAATTTCAAATCAAGTTCTTCCACGCGTTGACGTGCCACATCCGATTTTAATCCGATCAGATTGGGAACTTTAATTTGCTGACCGTGGTTGGTGTAGCTATCCAGAATGAAGATTGTGCCTCCAACAATCACCACATACGCCAGAAAAATTAATCCGGTATGCTTCAGAAAGTGTTTACTCCAAATAAAGTTGCGCAGTTTTTTCAGAAATTCCATTATTCACGAATGAGGAAACAAATATAGTAAGAACAGTGTTCGAATGGAAGCTTTCAACATTTCATGCTTAAAACTTTTACGGATGCGTTCAAAATTACGCGTTGCCTATCTCTAATTTCGCACAAAAAGAAACGGTCATGAAAACGGTAGGGTTATTTTGCGGTGGTTTTTCTTCGGAATTTGATATTTCCATGAAAAGCGCTCAAACAATAGTAGACAACTTTCCTTCAACATATGCTATTGTCAAAATCGAGGTTACGAAAGCAACTTGGTTTGCTCATTTACCTGAAGGAAAAGTACCGTTTAATATGGAAACCTTGAGTTTTTCGAACGCAGGAACCGAGACCAAAATCGACATCGGATTGATTTACATTCACGGAAATCCGGGTGAAAACGGCAAGATTCAAGCTTATTTGGATATGAAAGGACTGCCTTATGTGAATTCAGGAGCATTAGCATCAGAGCTTTCATTCGATAAGTGGTACTGCAATCAGTTTCTAAGCAAATTTGGAGTACGGGTTGCCGAATCGGTATTCATGACCTCGCGAACAGCTGTTGATGAAGCGACTATTATCGCTCAATTAGGCTTACCGTGTTTTGTAAAACCATCCGATTCGGGTTCCAGTTACGGCATTTCCCGCGTAAATACTGCCGACACACTTGGAGCAGCGCTTGATAAAGCGTTTGCAGAAGGTGGAACCGTGATCGTAGAAGCATTTTTAGACGGAACGGAAGTTACCTGTGGTATTTATCGTCGACACACAGGATTACACGCCTTACCACTCACCGAAATTGCTTCCGAAAACGATTTTTTCGATTACGAAGCCAAATACCTGGGTAAATCGCAAGAAATTACGCCGGCCAGAATTGACAACGCTGTTCGTGATCAGGTTTGGGCAATCGCTCGGGAATGTTATCAATTGTTGCAATTAAAATCGATTGCGCGCATTGATTTCATGATTGTGAACAATGTACCTTATATAATAGAGGTGAATACCACGCCTGGATTTTCTCCGGCCAGTATCGTACCGCAAATGTTGGCTGCTGATGGTATCAGTATCCACGATTTTTGGAAAGAAATTTTTGAAGTAGAGCTCTAAACGCTTATTTTCCAGTTGTCTTGTTCGGCAAAGCAAGGTGACATGAACTAGAAAAGGGTACTTCTGTGAAGTACCCTTTTCCAAACCTAAAACCCAATTTACCAAACCAATCAGAGAGAACTCTGATTATCCTTAATAACAACCTATTGATGCAGGCTTTTTTAAAAGGTTGGAAAAATTAATCCAAACATTTGCATGGGAGGTCAAAATACCATTTTGCTTGCGGCAATTCTGCGCGCCATTTATCCTGAAACGCTTGATTGAAAAGGATTCCGCGCAGATCAACCACTTCAAGAGAAGTTACTTTAGAAAGTTCACCTGGCAACGATTCGATTGGATTATCCCACAAATCGAGCACTTTTAAATGCGAAAAATAACCGATGCAAGCCGGAAGCGTGGTAATATAATTACGATTAAGCATTAATTTTTTGAGCTGTGTCAGCGGACAAATGACAACAGGAAATTCTTTTAACTTGTTTTTTCCTACGTCTAAGGTGCGAAGCTCTTTAAAAACAGCCATTTCTTCCGGCAGTTCCGTTAGTCTGTTTTTACTGATATCCAACGATTTTAAATGCGTGAACGCGAATAATTCTGCCGGAAGTGATTCCCATTTTTGCTTGGAAGCATCCAATCGGAATACCGAATCTTTTGATGCTAGCAGTGCTTCATCCCAGGAATAAATTCGCAGTGAATCTTGCGCAAACAGTTGCGAACCGAAATTTATTGTGAGGCTAAACCAAAGTAGCAAGCACAGACCGAGCGTTTTCTTCATCTTTTTTCAGTTGAGATTTCAATTCATCTATCGACCCAAAACGCTGTTCGCCCCGCAGTCTGTCATATACAAAAACGCGCACCGTTTCATCATAGATTTCCGCTTCAAAATCGAAGATAAATACTTCAACGGAAATGGTTTCGGTTTGTTGCACGGTAGGCTTTTTGCCGATGTTCATCACACCATTCAATCGATTTCCCTGAACGATAAGTTGCACGGCATATACTCCAATTTCGGGCAAAATTTTGGTTGTTTGATCGAGGTAAAGATTTGCAGTTGGAAAACCGATTGTTCTACCCAACTTGTTTCCATGAATCACTACTCCCGATAATTGGTAAGGAACTCCCAAAAACCGCTCCACTTTTTTCATATCACCTTCGGCAAGTGCTTTCCGGATTTTGGTAGAACTTACCGCCACCTCATCCGTTTCAACTGCTTTCACTTCACGCACTTCAAAATCATACAAGGTCCCCAACTCTTCCAATTGCTGAAAATTGCCTTCTCTGTTTTTTCCGAAATGGTGATCGTACCCAACTAACATTTGAGTCACCCCAATTTGATTGACCAATACATCTCGCACAAATTCTACGGCTGTAAGGCGGGAAAACTTGAGCGTAAACGGAAACAAAATCACGGTGTCGAGCCCTAATTTTTCGAGCTTTTCGAGTTTCTCTTCAATCGTATCGATCAATCTTACCGAATGACTTTCAGGGTAAAGCACCATTCTCGGATGGGGATCAAAGGTCAGTAATACCGACTCTTTTCCTTGCTCACGAGCTTCTGCAACCATTTCACGGATAATGGTTTGATGTCCGAGATGAACACCATCATAGGTTCCCAATGTTACAATGGGCTGATTGAATTGAACGTCCGGAGTAAGATCACGAATTATGCGCATTCGGCAAAGTTAAAGGAAAGTTCGTAATCACCGTTTCGCAAACTTAAAAGAAACAAAAAAGGCTGTCCATCTGCTGATGAACAACCCTTTCTGCGCTTATATGAAAACTCTTATTTGCCGCGAATCAGCTCAACAAACCCTTGTCCTTCGGTTGTTGTACCATCTTTGGCTCCAATGCTATATTTAAAGAAATAAACACCTTCGCTCATTTCTTTTCCTTTAGAAGTTCCGTCCCACACATCGGTCAGGTCATTCAACTCTTCGATGAATTCACCCCAACGGTTCACGATGACTACCGACATACTTGTAGCATTTTCTGTATCTATCTGGAATGTATCGTTTAAACCATCAGCATCAGGTGTAAATACATTCGGCACGTGAATGACCAACGGTTCGAAAGGAATTACAATCACGATCAACTGATCATCATCCTGGCACACACCATTGGAAGCCGTTAAGGTTACCGTGTATGTACCCGGTGAGTTGAAAGTAGATCCTCCGTCTTGATTTACGTTTGTAGTGACGTCCGAATCACCGTTATCATAATCCCACACAAAACCGGTAGCATTTGTACTTGAATTGGTAAATGTGACCACCAATCCCGGATATCCTGAAAGCGGATCGGTTGAGTTGATATCTGCAACAGGCACTGGCAAAACAGTAATCACAACTTGATCGGTATTCGTACAACCGTTCGCATCCGTACCAGTAACTGTGTAGGTTTGTGTTCCTACTCCCGGATTGAATGACACACCATTGGTGACACCGTTATTCCAAGAATAACTAACACCTCCGGTACCTGAAAGCGTTACTGAAGATCCGACACAAATTGTTTGGTCAGCTCCAGCACCGATTGTTGGCGGTGGATTTACCGTAACAGTTACCTGATCGGCATTTTGACATCCGTTAGCATCTGTTCCTACAACCGTATAGATTTGAGTAGCTCCGGGTGTAAAAGGAACATTGTCTACCACTGATAAATTCCACACGTAAGAAACAGCTCCGCTTCCGTTAAGCGTTACGGTAGTTCCGGCACAAACCGATTGATCTTGACCGGCGCTTACGTTTGGTAAGGCGTTTACCGTCACCAACACTTGATCTGTATTGCTACAGCCATTGGCATCTGTTCCAGTGACTGTATAAGTCTGGGTTGCAGCAGGATTAAATGAAACACCGTTTGTAACACCATTGTTCCATGTATAACTTGTACCTCCCGAACCACTCAAGATAACTGAACCTCCTGGGCAGATGGCTTGATTGGAACCAGCATTAATAGTTGGAATACTATTCACTGTTACCGTAACTTGATCGGTAGCAGAACATCCTACTGCATCAGAAACTGTTACTGTATAAGTTTGGGTACTTGCGGGTGTAAATGAAACACCGTTTGTGACGCCATTATCCCATACATAACCGGAAGCTCCGGTTGCTGTGAGCGTTACCGATTGACCTTGGCATACGCTTTGGTTTTGGCCGGCATTCACACTTAAGTTGGCACCAACAGTCACTGTCACTTGATCCGTATGCTGGCAACCATTACCATCTGTTCCAGTAACGGTATACGTTTGGGTACTTGCAGGAGTAAACGAAACGCCATTTGTGACACCGTTGTTCCAACTATAACTTGTAGCACCTAAACCATTCAATATCACCGATCCACCACATGTAGTTTGATCTTGACCTGCTCCAACGTTTGGCAGAGCATTTACAGTAATCGTAACCTGATCTGTTGCCGAGCAACCAGCAGCGTCACTTCCGGTAACTGTATACGTTTGTGTTCCGGCAGGTGAGAATGAAACGCCATCCGTCACTGAATTATTCCAAGAATAACTCACAGCTCCAGAGCCGCTCAATGTAACAGATTGACCTTGACAAATCGATTGGTTCGCACCAGCATCTACAACAGGGTTGGTACCTACATTCACTACCACCTGATCGGTACTCGTGCAACCAGCAGCATCAGTACCGGTAACCGTATACGTTTGTGTGGAAACAGGATTAAATGAAACACCATTTGTTACTCCGTTATCCCATGTATAAGAACTTGCTCCTGAACCCGAAAGAGTGACACTAGCACCACTACAAGCAGTTTGGTCGGTTCCAGCTCCAACAACAGGTAAGGCATAGGAGAAATTGGTTGTATCATCAGAAGTACAGTTGGCTGTTCCGAAAACCGTAGTAGCCGTTTGAATAAAGTCTGTAGAACCTGCAGGAACACCAGATGCCGTACCGTTCAATGTTGTTGAATTGGTAATTGCTGTGGCAGGGTTCGCAGACCATTGCAAGGTTGTAGTAGCAGTAATATTAATTGGTGTTGTAAGTGAATTATCAGGCGGTACCTGAAAAATAGAAGCCGTTCCCGCAGTACAAGAGTTATCGTTAATTGCAGAGTTAATTGAACCGGAATTGTAAGAAATTGATGTTGGAGATCCACACACCGAAGTAAGGTTCGAGAACGTAATTGCTGAATTTGTTAATGAACCTACATCGGCACCAATACAGTCATAAATTTGTACCGTCCAACCACCTGAAGCTGCGTTACAGCCATACAACGGAGACCAGTTAATCGCA
>JBILJP010000266.1:0-7332 GCA_044377135.1 Fluviicola sp. | reverse complement strand
GTAATATTGCGAAATTACGTGGGTAAATTAAGTACGTGATTTTGCAATATTACGTGGGATGGTTTTGCCCGAAAACACCAATTTTTACTGGTCTTTTCAGTCACTCATTTTGCTCCACAAAAAAAAAGCGCCTCGTTGTTAAACGAGGCGCTTCACTATTCTGTTGTAATCTCTTATTTAAAGATCACAGTCATTTCTACACGACGGTTGCGCTGACGACCTTCTGCAGTATCGTTAGATGCAATCGGTTGCGTTTCACCGAAGAAAATAGCGTTGAGACGTTTCGCACTAACTCCTTTTTTCACGAGGTAAGCTTTCACAGCTTCAGCACGTTTTTTAGAAAGGGTCATGTTTTTCGCATCATCACCTACGTTATCCGTGTGACCTGCAATTTGCAGCCTCCAGTCTGTTTTCTTAACAAGCAATTTCGCCAAGGCATCCAATGAAGCGTAAGAAGACGTTTGGATAATAGCATTACCACTACCGAACTCTAAGTTCTCGAACGCTGTATTGATGATTTCTTGCTCAGCTTCTTCAATTTTAGGACAACCTTTGTTTTCGATTACTCCTTTAACTGTAGGACACTGATCTTCGTTGTCAGTAATTCCGTCACCATCTGTATCTTGGTAAGGACAACCTTTGTTCGCAATCGGACCGGCAACATCAGGACAAGCATCTTCGATGTCTTTCAAGCCATCTTTGTCTTTATCCGCAAACGGACAACCTTGGTTTTCTTTCGGACCGTATTCTGTAGGACAATTATCTTCGAAATCGAAAATTCCGTCACCATCCGTATCCGGACAACCTTTGAATACAATCGGACCTGGAACGGTAGGACAATTATCTTCAGAATCTTTCAATCCGTCACCGTCTGTATCAGGACAACCGTTGAACGCAGCAATACCTGCAACATCCGGACAATCATCTTTCGGATCGATAATGCTATCGTTATCCATATCCGGACAACCTTTGAAATAAGCTAAACCTGGAAGATCCGGACACTCGTCATCTTTGTCAATGATTTTGTCACCGTCTCTGTCCGGACAACCTTTAAATTCAGCCAATCCAGGATCTTGCGGACAAAGGTCTTCTGAGTCAGGAATTCCGTCTTTATCCGTATCAGGACATCCTTTGAACGCCCAAACACCAGGCTGATCAATACAGTTATCCATTTTGTCGGAAACTTTATCCAAATCGCGGTCATCAGGAGCAGTGTATAAAATCGGAACGCGTAAACCTGCGTAGAATTCCGTACCACGTACTTTTCCGGATGCGAATAAGGAATGGAAATCAACTACCCCAAGGGTAAGAGGCCCTAGCCTTGTGGCGATACCTGCTTTCCAGCCGGAGTATTTATTCACAGAGATTGGAACGTGTAAACCGAACCAAGCGTGATCGAAACTAGGTGTGAAAACGAATTGGTTAGGAACGTGAACACGTGAAGTTCCGTTTTTACTCATAACGTTGATCATTCCGGTAGCGTTCACGTAGAACCATTTCCAGATATGGTAATCCAATTGCAAACTGATTGCAGCAGGCGTTTTCATGCGGTATGTTTGACCCGAAGTTTCATTCGCTGTCCAGCCCGCATCGTTGGTAATCAAACTATCGATAATCGAGTCGAAGCTCGCAAAATCAGAAGCTTTATCGAAAATACGTAAGTCCAATGTGGTTGTATTCACACTGAAGTTACGGCTCAAACCGCCTTTGGTAAATTTCATCGATCCTAAATCAACCAATGAAGCACCTGCACGCAATGTGTATTTCTCTTTATCCTGACGCCAAAGATCGGTTTCGCCGTCCATGTCGTATTTAAAATCTTTGAAATTCGGACGCCATTCGTAAACAACACCCAAGTCAAGGCCTACACCAAGTTTTGAAGCTGATTTGAGTGGATTGAAATTTTGACCGTCATTTACCAAGTCATCTAAACTGCTAGAGTAACCGTATTCTACATTTCCGCGAAGCGTAGTGGCCGTATCTTTGTTCAATAATTCGTAATCAAGATTGTCGGTATAGGCATAAACTGAAGCCATACCTTGCAAGATTTTCAAACGACCACCTACTTTGAAAAAGTGTTCACCATTGTCAGAAAGAACCTGGCTGTAATTCACTCCGTATTCGTTCCAAGCCATCATGTTGGCATTGAGCAATTTGTCGTTCAGTTTCAAGTTCCACAAAGCTGCGTAATCCAGTCCGTTTTCAGCTAATTTGCTCAATTTCGGGTCAATATCATCAATGTTGATGATTGATCGTGATTTTGCAGAGAAACCTACTGCAATGGTCGGTTTGATATGGAATGCAAAATTCAACACGTCTACTTGAGTGTTGATGTAGATTCCACGAACTTTTGCGCTCGGATCATTATAATCAGTGAAGTCAAAAATATACCGATCTACGAACGTAGAATCAGGTCTGAGCCAAGACGTATCCGTAGTGAACGATTTTTTCCACCATTTCGGCATGTCTTTCGTATCGAAGTATTTGGCATTTTGCCAAGCGCCGATATTCGCACTTGCGAGGTTAAGATCGAATTTGAATCGACCGTCTACAAAGCTAGCAGGTTGGTTATCCAAAGCCATCACGCCGGCATAGTTGCTACTATGCACGCCCAAGTAGTTCTGAGCGTTGACGGACAAATGACACAAGGTTAGTAATGCCGCCGAAAGCAGCAAGCGTACTCGTTTCTTCATAGTGTAGTTTTAATTGTCTATTGGGTAGCGAACCAGGTAATTGTTTGATTGAGAAATCAACATAAGTGAACCGTCAGATAACCGGTGTAGTGTACTTATGTTGCTCCCGTCAAACGATTCTTCTGAAATCAACTGACCGTTTAATGCGTAAATATAATTTTTATTTGCGATTCCGTCTAATAAGGTGATAATAGATTTTCCACCCGAAGTTGATTGTATGGAAGCACTTGAAATGTCGTTAAAGCTTGGCGTTATGTTTCCTAGCACTTTATTGTCTGTAGTCACGAAGCTTATTTTAGATGCGCTTTTCACAATAATAATCTGTTGTTTTCCATTTGTTAGTATATCCTTAATACTAACAGCTTTACCTCCCGACAGATTTGAAACAAGACCTTTATGATTGATGGCGATTAATTGCGTTTGTTTTATTCCTATAAATAAAGCTCCGCTGGCCGTTTTGATTCCCCACAAATCAGTGTCGGGCAATTCAAATTCTCCTAGCTTGCGTTTGCGGTCGATGGAAAGATTGACTCCTCTGTTTTTCCCGGCGATGGTTGCTGTAAGTTCACCTGCATTCGACCAAACTACAAACGAACATTTGCGCGGGATGAACGGGAGTTTAACGGTTGATTTTTGAGCTCCGGCTTTTGTAAGAACCGTTAACTGCTGTTCGCCGGCTACTGCAAGATAGTCAGCCCCTTTCCAGGAATAAGAAACAGCTTCGGTTACTGGCGTTACAGTGAGTTTTACCGGGTTGCCATTCACATCATTTCCACCTTTGGTAATTTGATGGATTTCTGTGGTGGTGGTAATCAGCAACTCATTACCGGTAGTTGAAAGCCCGACTTTTCCAACGATGGTTCCTGAAATGGTTTTTTTCCATTTTTCTTCATCGCCGTTTATTCCGTAAAGCACATTTTGTTTGGAAAGTACATAAAGGAAATCGGTACCCTGAATCGGAATCAGTTGTGCGATACCACCGTCTATTCTGACGCTTGCTGTAGTTTCTTCTTCTTGCTCGGCTTCTTCCGGTTCGGCAACTTTACCACCCAATTGCTGCACAACGGTGTGTTTCGAATGTTCCAATAAACTGAAACTGCGGTGTTCGGCCGCGTTAATTTTGCGGTAGCTAACCCGCTTAGGAGCTTTTTCGAATAAATGAGTTCTCAGTGTTTGATCTTGTGAGAGCGTAGCTCCGGTTTCATAAGCTCCGATAATATCGTCGATTGCTTGCTCGCTGGTAGCAATGAAAACTCGGTTGTTAAAGATTTCGATATGCCAGTTTTTGGCTGAAAGTAATTGATTCGGAAGTGATACATTGCGAATGAAAGCCTTGTTTTTGTCTGGTGAAACACTGTTTTCATCCAACTGATTTCCCAAAATGGCAATCGGATCCTGTCCGGAAATGCAATCAGTAACAATGCAGGTTTGTTTGTTGAAGTGAACAACCATGGCTCCGGTTTGTGCCCATTCGAATAAGGGGCTTTTTGCGCCACCGACCGATCGAAGGTATTCCTTTTCGAAAAATTCAAACTCGGAAAATTTTGCCGGAATAATGTCTTGAAATACTTCCTGATCGTCTGTAATCGAATGAACCGAAGTGGCGTTTTCTGAAATATAACTGATCTCAAACGCACTGTTTCTGTAAGCGTTTTCAATAACTCCAACACCGTTTTTCCATTGTACCACTGTTGCCGAACTTTTACGGTCGACAAATTGCCACTGAATGTTCGATTCGTTGGGAGAAAAGTCGTCTGACTTGGAAACCAGCAAGTATTCTTTGTTGTAAAGTGCGTGCCAACCGTTGGAAAGTCGAATGGATTTAGCTGATTCTACTGTTGTTGAAATGGCCATTGAAGCAAAATACCTGTCAATTAATTCGATGGTCCAAGGTTTACTGCGTTCCAACAAAATCAGTGGGCGGGAAGACGAAAAATAAAAGTGCTGAACCCGCTCTGTATGGGTTAATAAGGCTGCGTAAAATTCGTTTTTGGCTAAAAAAGCGAAAGTTGGTTCGGTGTAATCGGGTTCGAGCGGTTTGTGTACCACGATAATCGATTCGTCTGATTTTCCGAAAACGGTGTCGGGTGTAAGTCGGTCTCCAAGTGACGAAAGATTGATGCAGACATAGCCAATCCAAAGTAAGGAAATCACACCAAGCACACTTAAAATCGTTTTTCCCACAACCGTTATTTTACTTCCAAAAGTAAGGCGCATCTTGTGCTCATTGCCAAGAATATTGAGAAGTAGTTAACAGTGTGGTGTTTAATCAAACAAGAGAGTCAATTGCTCGCTTCCCAGTAAATTGAATGTTTGGCGGTGGTGTTCGCAAGGTCCGAATTCCTGAATGGCTTTGCGGTGTGAAACCGTTGGGTAGCCCTTGTTCTCGATCCATTGATACATCGGGAATTGTGCATGAAGTTGTTCCATGTATTCATCACGGTAGGTTTTGGCGAGTACAGATGCCGCTGCAATTGATTGGTAAATCCCGTCGCCTTTAATAATTGAATGCGCAATGAATTGACCATTTTTTAGGGTTTTATTTCCATCGATCAGCAATTCCTGAGGAAGCGGATTTAGTTCGGCTGCTGCACGATACATGCCTGTAAGACTTGCCTGGAGAATATTAATGGATTCGATTTCGCGTTCCGAAACAAAACAAACATGGTAACTAATGGCAGCTTCTTCAATAATGGGCCGAAGTAAATTGCGCTGTTTGGCTGTTAGTTTTTTAGAGTCATTTAAAAGAGGGTGTGAAAAATCGATAGGTAAAATGACTGCTGCAGCCACAACAGGTCCGGCCAAACAACCTCTTCCAGCCTCGTCACAGCCTGCTTCTATGATTCCTTCGGTTCTAAACGGTAATAATTCTGCCATGAACAAATATTGGCAAAATTCTTGTATCTTTCAACCGCGAAACAACTTTCTTAAACACATTTACGTTTAAGAGTAAAAGAAACCAAGATTATGAAAAAGATAGTACTTGCATTGGTAGTGATGTTGGCAACGTTTGCAGCATCTGCGCAGAAATCGGCATCACTTTCTGCAAAAGCGCTTCAGTCCGGAAAATCAACCGGTACTTATGTATTTGTAATGCCTTCAGATATCACTACCGCTCGGGTTGATGAAGTGAAAGGTTACTACAAACAATATTTTTCAGTGAATTACAATCAAGTAAAACATGAAGCTACATTGGTGCTAATTGAGAATAAAGAAATGAATAAGCGTGTTATTTTGCGTTTCTTGGCTTCTTTGGGTACGCAGACAGTCAATGTTGATGGTAAAGACAAAACGTTGGACGAATTTTTCGATAACGATTTGAAATAATCGAATAGATAGAACTTTATCCAAGGCTCCGACAGCAATGTCGGAGTTTTTTTTTGAACTACATTTTCAATCTAAACCTTAATCGACCTCTATTCATTATTCAGATAGATAATCCTATTACCTCACCTTTTACCTCATTTGTGTTTCCCGATTTAGATTCGATAATCTACCGATTGAATAAAGTTTATCCGGAATGTATCGTTATTTTAGGATGTGGTAGTATAATGACATCAGGATTTAATGAATAACCTGTATAGTTATTTTAGGACGAGGCAACTCTATAGATGTCCCGTATAAATCCCGTATCTATCCCATAGATACCCCACCTTTTGTGAGTCGTATTCCTTCTGATAGTTGCTATTACATCGGCTTTCCAAATACAATACTCTTAGAAAATTACTTGTGTTTCTGTTGATGGTAATTCGGGTATAAAAAAAGACCCGTCTGCCAGAAGCAAACGAGTCCTTTCGTATAAATGAAGTAAGCTATTATTGTTTCGCAACCGAAGCAATGATTGTACGCTCGGTAGTTTGAATCACTACTTTGTAGTTGCCTTTTGCCAAATGACGCATATCTGTTGTAAAGATATTGTCTGATTTGGTTAATTCGGTAATAAACTTACCTGATGCATCCAATAAGGTAATGTGCGTGATTGTTCCTTTGGTAGCTTCGATAGCTAAGAAATCAACCACAGGATTCGGATAAATTACCACACCGTAGTCAGCTAATTCAGAGATTCCTGTTACATCTTCACCAACAGTTACACTGCTTGAAGTAACAAAACAACCGTTTGCATCAGTGATGTCAACTGTATACGTTCCGGGAGTCAATCCAGTTGCAGGGTTTGTTGTTTGACCGTCATTCCACAAATAAGTGTACGGAGCTGTTCCGCCTACAGGTGTAGCTGTTGCAGTACCGTCATTACAGTTCGGGCAAGTCTCATCAGTAGCTACGGCAGAAGTTGATAATGCAGAAGGTTCTGTGATTGTCAAGTTAACAACTGTAGCCTGACAAGAAGCTGAATCCGTGATGAAAGCAGTGTATGTTCCGGCTACTCCTACAAGCGTATCATTTGTTGAACCATTAGACCAGACAACGCTGTATCCTGGAGTTCCACCTACGATATTGATTGCGATTGTTCCTGTTCCACCATTACAAAGTGGGGAATAGATCGTGTCTAAAGCGGCAACCGGCGCGTTCGGGTTGGTGATTACAATTGAATCAGTAAAGCTACAGAAAGCAGAACTCATTGTGTAAGTGTAAACACCTGCTGCTAAACCTGAGATAGAATCACTGGTAGAATTGTCTTCCC
>JBILJP010000265.1:0-7375 GCA_044377135.1 Fluviicola sp. | reverse complement strand
TAATGTTGAATGTTGAATTGGATTTCCCGATTCGGGTCTGGTTCACCCTATCGAAATCCAATAGTTTGTTAAGTGATTTTTCATTTTAACTAAAACACCCATTCAACATTCAGTATTTAAAATTCAACATTAATTGAGTGGTTAATGATCTGTTAAAGAACTCCTTCATTCTCATCTGTTTCGTACCTTTCTATTATCTAAAACAAAACACGATGAAATCAACTTTCTTTACACTTCTATTGGCATTGGTTGCCACAACATCAGCAAGTAATCTGTTCGCACAACCTGTAGATCTGCAAGGTGGCGCAATTATCGAATTCACCAAAGAGGTACATGACTACGGCACGATTAAAAACGGAGCCAATGGCGAATGTACGTTTGAATTCACGAATAAAGGCGCAGAACCACTCATTCTGGCAGATGTGAAAGGGTCGTGTTCATGTACCGTACCTTCTTGGCCGAAAGAACCGATTGCTCCGGGAGCAAAAGGAGTGATAACGGTAAAATACAATACAAATAACGCTGGTCCGATCAATAAATCGATTACGATTACTTCAAATGCAATAAACGAACCCGTGAAGGTCTTGCGAATCAAAGGAAACGTATTGGCTCCAACAGATGGAACTCCGGTAAATGAAACGGGAGCGCCGACGAAATAGAAAAAATCAGTTAGTTATAAAGATGCTACAGGCGGATTTCTCAAAGAAGTTCGCCTGTTTTTGTTATCGAAGCACGTTTACATGTCCGGTAAGTTCTTTATACGTTTCCATTTCGGACGAAATGTAGGTGAGTTTGTACACATATGTTCCGTCTTGAACGGTTTTCCCTTGAAATGTTCCGTCCCAAGCCAAATCGGGGTCGGTGGTGGAAAAGACAATTTCACCCCAACGGTTAAAAATCACCAGCTCGAATCGGTCAAACGGACAATCGTATTGGGCTACATACAACTCATTTACCCCATTGTTGTCGGGTGTAAACGCATTCGGTAGATACACCGAGCAAAAACAGCGTTCTTCTTTTACTGTAATGGTGTGTGTTTCTTCTTCACAAGGCGTTGAAACAGTAAACTGATACGTTCCTGCGGCGTGAATGGAAATAGAAGAAGAAGTATGTCCGTCTTCCCAAAGCACTGCTATTAATGGAGAATTTACCGTTGGTCCGATCAAGGCGCTTTTATCTTCGCAAATGGTGACCAGGCTGTCGTAATCTACAAAGCCTGCGAGTGAAGGATAGAGTGAAAGCTCAAACGTGTCTATCCGTGAACATCCGTTTTGCATGCTTTCAACCCAATAACTGCCGGCATCCCAGCATGCAAGGCTACTTTCGGTTGAACCGTTGTACCATTCGTACGCCACAGATCCGCTATTGTCCAATTGTAATTGAACGGTATCGCCCATGCAAATGAGTGTGTCGTTGGGTAATGGATCGGGTGGAAGTGCCAACAGTGTTAGGAGTAAACTGTCGGTAGTGGCACAATTTCCGAGCGAAGCTCTTCCCCATATCAAACCAGCGGTCGAGAATGACTGAACGGGTGTCGTATTTCCATTCGACCAAAGATAGGTGCATCCTTGTTGGGTGATGTCTAAAGTGAGCGATGTTCCGTAGCAAATGCTTTGGTCGCCGCCTAAATTGACACTTGGATAAGGCACAATCGTTACCACAACCGTATCGCGTACCGGACATGAATTGAAGGTTCCGCTCGCAATATAGGTTCCGCTTGTTGATACAGTGTATTGCTGAGAAGAACTTCCGTCTTGCCAGGTGATAGGGGTCACTGCCGGATTGGGACTCAAGATCAATTGACTTCCGGCGCACAATGTCGTGTCGTTTCCTAATTGCAGATCGGGAACGGTAACGAGGCTAATTACCGCTGTATCTGTTTTCGGACAGTTTCCAACAAATGCATTCACCCAATACGTCCCCGGATTTGAAACGGTGATAGAAGCACTAGTTGCTCCTGTGCTCCATTGATAGGTTGCGTTGGGGGTAGTGGCGTCAAGTGTTGTGGAAGCGCCTTGGCAAATTGTTGCATCGTCGAAAAAATTGAACGGTTCTGCTACACACGGACATTCAAAATGAATGGAATCGAGCACGAATTCATATTCTGACGCAAATCTGTTGTAAGTGAATGAGATGGTGGTGACTTCACCGGCCCAGTAGACCCATGCTCCGGGATTGTTATTGGAATTGGCGCTGTTATTGTCGTCGGATGTGATGGTGTTACCATTGATAAACAGTGGATTGATTCCGTTTAGAAGTTGAATGGACGCCGGAGGCGGAGTAACATTACTCAAATACTCTTCAGCCGGACCTGCATCACCTTGATTGTCTTCATCCAAATCCAAAATGCGCATCCCGAAATTGGAAACTGGCGTGTTGAAGGTGATGGTAATCACCATGGTGTTTCCGGTGTTTCCGCTAAGCGACGGGAATACAACGCCAGAGCCGTTTACAGCAACCGGATTGTAATTGAAGCCGAGATTGGAAGTGGTTGAAAGTGTGTAATGAATGTTTTGGCAATTGGTGCCGCTAAAATCGGGACTTTGTTGTGAAGTAATATAGTCGGTGTTTACCCAGTTCATTCCATCGGTAAACGAATCGTTTTGTGAAAAAACAACAGGCGAAGGGAGCAGGAAAAGCGATAGAAGACACAACAACACGATTTTCATAGCATCCGGATTTTAATATTCTTCTGATTACCAAACATACGCATTGGTTTAACGAACGCTACCTGAAAACCTGAGCAATCTATTCACCATTCACGGATTCCTATTTCTTCTGTAGGTTCCACTGATTAAAAGGGGATGGCAGCTAGGGAAAGAAAGGTTGTATCCGGTAGCTTCGCCTATTTATCGCGAAGCTCAGTGATTGTTTACCGATAACTTCCCCACGATTCACCCGAGTTATCAACATCCGTTAACTCTTCATGCGGTTAAACGCGCAGTTTTAGCTAACTTTATTCTCCCAAAAATACCCTGAAATATGTTCTTGATTTTTGATACCGAAACAACGGGTTTACCGCGCGATTGGAATGCTCCCATAACCGATTTTGACAATTGGCCACGAGCAGTTCAGATTGCCTGGCAATTGCACGATGCAGACGGTAACTGTGTTGAACATAAGGATTTTTTGATTCAGCCGGAAGGATACGATATTCCTTTTGATGCCGAACGAATCCACGGAATTTCAACTGCTTTGGCAACACAGGAAGGTGCTAAACTGGATGAAGTGTTGGTTCATTTCAAAGATGCGTTGAGTCGGTCACAGTTTGTGGTGGGTCAAAACGTAGGATTCGACGTCAATATCATGGGTTGTGAGCTCTTGCGTCGCGGTGTGGAAACCAACCTGCATGATTTGCCGGTGTTGGATACCTGTACCGAAACTACCGCGGGTCTTACAAAACTTCCCGGCGGTCGTGGTGGTCGATTTAAATTACCGACGCTTACCGAGTTGCATGAATACCTGTTTCAAGTACCTTTCGGCGAAGCACACAATGCCACTGCCGACGTTGAAGCAACCACGCGTTGTTTCTTTGAATTGGTGCGTCGCGAGGTGTTTACACTCGATGAATTAAAGGCCGAGCCTGATTTCTTCCAAAAGTTTAAATTACTTCACCCGGATCAAATTCAACCGATCGGGTTGGTGCACATCAACCTCAAAGAAGCGAGTGCAAAACTCAAAGAGGTGGTTGCGCCGAGTGAAGGAGATATTGACCGCGAAGCAGCACGTGTTCGACTTAAAAACGTGCCATTTGTGCACTTACACAACCATACGCAATTCACCATCCTGCAATCAACCATGGATGTGAAAGGCCTGATTAAACAGGCGATTCAACATAAAATGCCCGCCGTTGCGCTCACGGATACGTCCAATATGATGGCGGCTTTTCATTTTGAAAAAGCCATTTCGGGCATCAATAAACAAATCAAAGCAGACAGAGCCGAAGCCGAAGAAAAAGGAGAGCCCTTTGATCAGCAGGAAGTCATGCCCATCATCGGTTGTGAGCTCTATGTGTGCCGCGATCGAAAAGACAAACAAAACAAAGACAACGGTTACCTGGTTGTATTCCTGGCAAAGAATAAACGCGGTTATCACAACCTGGTAAAACTGGCTTCATTGGCCTATACAGAAGGTATGTACTACGTACCGCGGATCGATAAAACGGTTGTTGAACAATACAAAGAAGACCTCATTGTACTTACCGGTGGTTTGTCGGGTGAAGTACCCAACTTGCTCTTAAATGTGGGTGAGAAACAAGCCGAAGAAGCCCTGATTTGGTGGAAAGAACAATTCGGTTCCGATTTGTATGTGGAAATCATGCGCCACGGACAGGAAGACGAAGACCGTGTGAATGCTTCTTTGGTGAAACTGGCCCAAAAACACAATGTATCGCTTGTTGCAACCAACAATACGTTTTACGCGAATGAACAAGATGCCAATACGCATGATATTCTCTTGTGTGTGCGCGATGGAGTGCAGGTAGCAACGCCAAAAGGAAAAGGGCGTAACTTCCGTTTCGGTTTGGAAAACGAACAGTACTATTTCAAATCGTCGGAAGAAATGAAGGAATTGTTCCTTGATTTACCCGAAGCCATTGAATCGGTTGCTGAGATTTTAGCTAAAATAGAACCATATCCGCTGGCGCGTGAAGTATTGCTTCCTGCTTTTGATATTCCGGAAGAATTTGTTGATCCGCTTGATGCAACCGACGGTGGAAAGCGCGGTGAGAACGCGTATTTGCGTTATTTGACCTATAAAGGAGCTGAAAAACGTTATCCTGTTATCACCGATGAAATTCGCGATCGCCTGGATTTTGAGCTCGCAACGGTTGAACGTACCGGATATCCGGGATATTTCCTCATTGTACAAGATTTTTGTCAGGCTGCCCGCGATATGGGCGTTTCCGTTGGTCCGGGCCGTGGTTCGGCAGCAGGTTCGGCGGTTGCCTATTGTATTTACATTACCAATGTTGACCCGATTGCCTACGATCTGCTCTTTGAGCGTTTCCTAAACCCCGATCGTGTGTCGATGCCCGATATCGATATTGACTTTGATGATGAAGGTCGTGGTCGCGTCATTGATTGGGTAATCAATAAATACGGTTCCAATCAGGTTGCGCAAATCATTACCTACGGAACCATGGCTGCGAAGTCGTCTATTCGAGATGCTGGTCGTGTGCTGAATTTGCCGTTGCTGGATACCAACATGCTGGCAAAACTGATTCCGGATAACTTTTCGCTCGATGCCATTTTTAATTGGGAAGAACCTAAAATAGCTGAGAAACTGAACAATGCCGTTGACATGGCAAATGTGCAGGAGTTGCGTTCCATTGCCCGCGGATTTGACTTACGGGCCGAAGTATTGCGCCAGGCTCAGCGCATTGAAGGTTCGGTTCGAAATACTGGAATTCACGCCTGCGGGGTGATCATTACGCCGGATGATATTACCAATTTCGTTCCGGTGGCTTTGGCCAAAGATTCGTCTATGTGGTGTACCCAATTTGATAACTCGGTAGCTGAAGAAGCAGGGTTGTTGAAAATGGACTTCCTTGGATTAAAAACCCTGACGCTGATTAAAGACGCGGTAAAAAACGTCAAAAAACGCCACAATATCGACCTCGATCCGGATACGTTTCCGATTGACGACTTACCAACGTATGAGTTATTCCAGCGAGGTGAAACGGTAGGGATTTTCCAATACGAGTCACCCGGAATGCAAAAATACATGCGCGAACTCAAGCCATCGGTGTTTGCCGATTTGATCGCCATGAATGCCTTGTACCGACCGGGACCGCTCGAATACATTCCCGATTTCGTAAAACGGAAAAATGGTGAGCAGGAAATCAAGTACGATTTAGATGCCTGTGAAGAATTCCTTTCAGAAACTTACGGGATTACGGTTTATCAGGAACAGGTAATGTTGCTCTCGCAAAAACTGGCCGGTTTCTCGAAAGGTGATGCCGACGTTTTGCGTAAAGCCATGGGTAAGAAGCAGCGCTACATCCTGGATAAAATGAAGCCACAGTTCGTAGAACAAGGTGGTCAGCGTGGTCACGATCCGGTGGTATTGGAGAAAATTTGGAAAGACTGGGAAGCTTTTGCTTCTTATGCCTTCAACAAATCGCACTCGACATGTTATGCCTGGGTGGCTTACCAAACAGCGTATTTAAAAGCCAACTTTCCGGCCGAATTTATGGCTGCGGTATTGAGTAATAACCTCAACGATATTTCACAGGTTACGTTCTTCATGGAAGAATGCCGTCGTATGGGTGTTGCCGTTTTAGGTCCCGATGTGAATGAGTCGGCGTATGAATTTACGGTAAATGCTGCCGGAGCTATTCGTTTCGGTTTGGGAGGAATCAAAGGTTTGGGAAGCGGACCGGTAGAATGCATTATTCAGGAACGTGCTGAGAACGGACCGTTTTCGTCTATTTTCGAAATGACCAAGCGGGTAAACCTGCGTTTGGTAAACAAAAAAGCGATGGAAAGCATGGCTTACGCCGGTTGCTTCGACTCGTTCAACAACATCCACCGTGCGCAGTATTTTTATCCGGATAGCAATGGTCGTACATTCTTAGAGAATGCCGTGCGTTTCGGAGCTAGTTTACAGGAAAACGAAAACTCTTCGCAAGTATCGATGTTTGGCGAATCGTCGGATATCAAAATGCCCGAACCGCAAGTGCCGGTATGTGAGGAATGGCCGACTTTGATGAAACTCAATTTTGAGAAAGAAGTGGTTGGTATTTTCATTTCGGGGCATCCGCTCGACGATTTCCGATTAGAAATAGAAGCTTTCTGTAGCGGAAAAGTGGAAATGCTCACCAAATTACCTGAATACTACGGACGAGAGTTGCTCATTGCAGCTATTGTAACCGATATTCAGCACTTGACCACAAAGACCGGTAAACCGTTCGGGATCATGAACATCGAAGATTACGCCGGAGGAACCAAGTTGTACCTGTTCGGTGATAATTACCTCAAGTTTGACCGTTTCATGAAAAAAGACCTCATCATTGCCATTCGTGGTAAGGTGCAGGAAGGTCCTTACAAAGACAAAATCACGGGTCAAAAGCCCATCGAATTTGCCATCAGCAACATTGAACAACTAGAGAACCTGCTGGAAACGCGTTCAACAACGCTCAACATTACCATTCCGATTAAGTCACTTGATCAATTACTCATGGGTAAACTGGAAACCTTGTTTCTGGAATCGGAAGGCAAGTGTTCGGTGAAATTCACGGTGGTCGACGTATTGGATGATATCAAAGTAACCATGCCGTCGCGCAAACTCAAAATAGAACCGTCGGTGAAAATGATCAATGCGATCAAAGAATTGCAGTTGGAAGTAGAGTTGGAGGGAAGTTAGTTAGTTAGTT
>JBILJP010000264.1:0-7393 GCA_044377135.1 Fluviicola sp. | reverse complement strand
CTGTGAAACTGTACGTTGAAAATGCCAATGGCTGTGCCGATTCGGTTGAACAAGTCATTACCGTGTATCCGCTTCCGGTGGCTGCATTCAGCATTAACAACACCAATTCGTGTTACCCGCCGGTGACCGCCACATTTACCAACACCAGCTCAGGCGCCATTGATTATGCCTGGGATTTAGGAAACGGTGCTACGTCTACTCTTAATAGTCCGACCGGTGTTTATGCCACTCCGGGCACCTACTCTATTCAGTTGATCGTTACCAGCATTTACGGTTGCAAAGACACCACTTCGCAAGACTTGAATGTGTACCAGGCACCAACTGCCAACTTTACATTACCCGAAGACACCGTTTGTGTGGGCGAACCGGTGGTGTTTAATTCCACGAGCAGTTTTGCCGATTCGGTGGTGTGGGATTTCGGAAACGGAACCACCTATAACGGAACCAGTGTCAATTATGCATTCAACAACTCGGGCATTTTCCCCATCACCATCATTGCTTACGGTGCTGGTGGTTGCTCAGATACACTCACGGTGAACACACCAATTGTGGTGCATCCTACACCAACAGCAGGTTTCGACTTCGTGAACATTCAAAACCCCGATCCGTTGAGCGGAACCGTTGAATTCACCAATACGTCCGTGGGAGCAACCACTTATTTCTGGGAATTCGGAAACGGCGACACATCTACTTTTGTAAATCCGATAGAACGCTATAATTCCTTCGGTGACTTTGATGTGATCCTGATTGCAGTCAATCAATTTGGCTGTGCGGATACCACGCAACAAACCGTGGGCGTTGATTTCTTCTACGGCTTGTTTATTCCGAATGCGTTGAGTCCGGGTAGCGGCGATTTTGAGGTCTCCAACTTTATACCAAAAGGTGTGGGTCTGAAAACCTTTGAGCTACTGATTTACGACGATTGGGGCAACCTCATTTGGCAAACCACCGCACTGGATGCCGACGGACGACCGACAGAATTCTGGGACGGAACCTTCAACGGTGAACCCGTGCAGCAAGATGCTTATGTGTGGAAAGCCAGCGCCACCTTCCTCAACGAACGTGTGTGGGAAGGCAAGGAATACCCGAATGGGAAAAAGAAACGTTCAGGAACCGTAACTGTAATTCGTTAAGCCATGAAAAAACTTCTGTTGATATTGATCGGTTGTGGTGCGCTTAGCATGAATGGATGGTCGCAAGACCCCAACTATTCGCAGTTTTACAACAATCCTATTTACTACAATCCGGCCATGACGGCCATCAACAACGGCCTCACCTTTCGTGCCAATGCGCGCAATTTGTGGGGACCAATTCCGGGCCGGTTCAACACCTTCTCGGGGTCGTTTGAGGCGCAGTCGATCTTTAAAATGGGCATAGGCGGCAATGTGTATACCGATGTTGCCGGTGAAGCCATGTTGCGCACCACGGGTGGTTATTTAACCTACTCCTACCGCCCCGTGGATACCAAAAACCTCATCATTCAAGCCGGAGTTGGCGGTGGTTTTGTGTCGAAACGCATTGACTGGAGCAAACTCACCTTTTCCGATCAGCTCGACGAAACCCTGGGCGATGTGAACCCTACGGCATTTAACCGCCCCGACTACTACCGTGTTTCGTATGCCGATTTTAACACCGGTTTGGTAGGTCGATTCAACGGCCGTACCCGCAAATCGAGCGGTGCGTTTAAACAATATTCCATGACTTTCGGTGTAAGTCTGCACCACTTATCGCAACCCAAAGATGCATTTTTGGGCGACGATCAGCTCTTGCCAACCCGCACGGTGATTCACGCCAATGCCAACTTGTTGTTCAACGACCTCATCTACTCGCCCGGTTTTATATTCGAAACCCAACGCGAGTTTCAGACCTTCACCGTGGGAATGAACCTGGTGAACCGTCCGTTTACCTTCGGTATTTGGTTCCGCAACCGCAATGCGGCCTTGAGTGTAAAAAGTTACGATTCGTTCATCTTTACCGTGGGCTTGAACCTGCCCTCGCAAACCGCCAACAGCTGGCGCGTGATGTATGGTTTCGATATGACCATTTCGCGGTTAAAGACTTCTTCGTATGGCACGCATGAGCTGAGTTTGGTGATTGATTTCGGAGACAAGATTTTGTTTGGCAAGTACCTTAGGAACCGTTCTACGCGCAGGATGTATCAGTGCCCGAGTGATTTTAAGGGGTATCAGTAGGTGCGGGATGCGTCTCTGACCACTGGCATCCAATATCTGTTGTTTCTGGCGCGGGATGCGTCCCGCGCTTACATAAACAACACATCAATACACCAACAACCGTTTGCACAGCCACTCTTCACCGGTATTGATACGCAACAGCAACATACCAGCGGGTAGTTCACCGAGCCACGTAGCGGTTTTGTTTGGAACCACCTCGCGGATCAATCGACCGTCGAGGGTGAGTACTTGAATCTGTTGCAGCTCATTGCCTGTTACAACCGCTTCACCTGGCGATGGATTGGGATACACCAACACATCAGAATTGGTAATAGCCGGAGCATCGTAGCGAAACACACTTGAAACCCGCACGATATCTTCGCGCAAGCCGGTGAGAAAGTAAGGGTCATTATCAATGGTGAAGGCACTCATGCCGCGCATTCCAATTTCGGGTAAGGGATCAATGATGGTCCACGAGGAAGTTTTGGGGTCGAAGGCAAAACAGTCGTTGTAAAAGTTGGCTGCGGCATCTTGCCCTGTTGCTACAAATCCTTGGTGGGAATTAGCAATGGCCGTAGCATACGATCGCGGTCCACCCATAAAGTCAGGCAAGGAAGTCCAGGCGTTGGTGAGATCATTCCATTGGTAGAACTTGTCCGTAAAAGCGGTTCCGTTCACTGCCTGAAACCCCAGCCCCACATAACCACTTTCTGCAATGGCAAACGACACTGTTTCGCGCACCACACCTCCCGGAAAATCATTCAGTCTGATCCACGTATCCGCAGCCTGATCATAGCGCCAGCAATCGCTGAGCAAAGCTCCCTGCAACGCTCCGGTGCCCACATACCCATATAGCAAAGTAGCAAACGAAAACATAGACCATCGCCCCTGCCCGGGGAAGTCGGCCAACTGCAACCACGTATCTGTTTCGGGCATGTATTTCCAGCAATCTGTGAGTGCCGTGCCGTTTTCGGCTATGCCCATGATAATGTATGCCTCATCATTCATCACAAACGAACCTGCATATTGCCGCGGTGTACCCGGAAAAGCCGTTTTCTCTGACCAAACATCCGTAGCCACATCATAACACCACAACCGGTTGCTTTGCGTAAAACCACCTTGGTTGCCCGTTACCACATACCCCTTGCCCAAGAGCGAAAACGCACAAGCATCGTCTCTGCCCCACGCCGGCACGGAAGATTTGGTTTCCCAGTTTTGCGCATGGAGTTGCAGGAAGGCGCAACACAGAAGAAGTAGCACAAGGTATTTTGTCATGGGGTGTTTAACGGAGGAATTGGGGGGATAGTATTGATTAAAAGTAATTGATATCGACAAATGAATGCTATAATTGTTTGATCAAGTCTGTTGTTAGCATCGTATTTGTAAGCTTACAGTTCTCCGAATAACTTTTGGTTGGGTCAAGTCCGAATACCTTAAACAGCTCGTTTTTAATTTCCCTGTTTGATGGATTACGTAAATCCCATTTACTACCGTAGTATCTTTTATTTGAAAAATTATAGTCACCATTATTATCAATTGCTTCAAGTATTTCTGAAATGAAATAATGGGGTAAAATACCAATAGAATAATACCCATATGGATTTCCAAAAAACGCCTTATCACCTGTCAAATAGTTGGAAAACACTTTCTTTGGAAGTTCTAAATGAATGAATCCCCACTGTAAAAAAACAACGTTCTTACCACCAATATTACCACCATAAGAAACAGGAAAGTCAAATTCTTCATCGTTTAATGATCTGTGACCAATAATCTCAAATTCGCCATATAAGAGCAAGTTATCCATCATCACATCAGAAGGCAATGTTGAGCAATTATCAAGCTGGGAAATATCAATGGTTTTTATCAATGATTTATGAGCAAATAGCTGAACAATCAGCGGCGGCCCCATGAGCAATTTTAAACCATGATCTTCTTTCAGAAATCCTTTTTTTCGGAGTTTATTAACATCCAGTAAAATTCGTCCAAAGCCAAAATGAGTTCTATCCAATTTAAAGCAGAAGTAGTCTCCAGCCTTAAACTTTATATGCTTGCGTTTTGCATTCTTAAACTCATTAATCTCTTCTAAATGACCAGCAGAAGATTCTTCAACGAATTTGGCAACACGCATAGGAATACTCATAGTTAACTGCTCTCCCATTCCGTATCCACTTGAATAAAATGTTGTTTGAGTAGTATAATTTCCTATTGACAAACCACTATCAGTGATATTTACATATACACCTGTTGGCTGGCGTTGTTCTAAAACAGAAGCTGTGAGTTTTTTCTCTTTCCCTTTGCTCGTTTTAGGTAGCAAAACACTTCTATCTTTCGTGGGTTCATTGTATTGTTTTTCAGAATACCAACTATCTATTGAAATAATATGCCGTTTTATAATATCACCATCATAATATAAAACACTATCAGGTCTTCCTGTGGAGTCGATAAAAGCAACCTTATCCCAATGCTTTTCGATGGGATCTAACCCAAGAAATGTACGTTGGTTGTTTGAAAGTTCAAATGTGGACATTGTATGGTAATATCGTATTTGTATGATCTAACAATTGTAAAGAAGTTTAAAGTAACAATTCATTTAGCATACCTCTTAATTCCTCTAATCTAGGTCTTAATATATTTTGGTTAGAATTATAATAATCTGATAGCTCTTGAGCTCTATTTGGTAAAATTATTCGTTCATTAAGACTAGATGTATTATTTTCATTTTCAAGCATTGTAGAAACGATCAAAATTGCTATGTCAAGAGCTCTATGTATTGGAATTTCTTCACTTTGTCTGCTCCAGGTTTTTCCTGTATGTCTAAAAACCTTTGCTGAAATTTCACTATTGTCGTATTGAGCAAACCCAATTGAGAGAGCTTTTGCGTCACTATCTGAAGCATATTGACCATCAATTAGGTCATAATCATCAACCCCAATAATTGGTTGATGCTGCAAATGTTCTGGTACTTTCATAAGTGCTTTCTTAATTGAATACTTCTTTAATTCAGTGAATCCCCCTCCCGGTTCGTTATTAGTCCCCCAATAATACCAAAAATCCCCCAAAAACTTCGTCCAACTTTTCCCGAGTTGTCAACAGGTCATTGACGCTTTCACAGACTAACTATCCGGTTACAACCACCAACAGCGTTCTTACAAAATCCAACCATCCGCTCCACAGTGACTGACGCAAGGAAGTCTACTGTCGGAGCAGTCTTTCTCCTTCCAACCGTCATCTTTCACCCTCCAACCGTCATCTTTCGCATTCCAACCGTGATCTTTCACCCTCCAACCGTCCGCTCCACAGTGACTGACGCAAGGAAGTCTACTGTCGGAGCAGTCTTTCTCCTTCCAACCGTCCGCTCCACAGTGACTGACGCAAGGAAGTCTACTGTCGGAGCGATCTGACGAGTTCCAACCGTCATCTTTCAACCTCTTGTCCGCCTCAGGCGTGATCCAACCCTCATCTTTCGCATTCCAACCGTTGTCTTTCACCTTCCAACCGTCCGCTCCACAGTGACTGACGCAAGGAAGTCTACTGTCGGAGCAGTCTTTCGCATTCCAACCGTCCGCTCCACAATGACAACCCCACAAAAAAACGCTTCCGGAGTCATTTTTACGGGTTCAATTGCTCAATTACTGCTATGTTCTACTCAACCTCAACGCCTGTTTAATCACTAACTAAGTATTTAAACTATTTTAACAGGTGAATAATATACAAATCGCGCCTTACTTTGCGTTATGGCTATTATTAACCGGTCATCCGAATCAAGATCAACAGTTCCATATCCGGCTGACCATAAATCAGTATTGCCATGGAAAATAAAGGCAACAACAAATTAAAGATGTACAAGACCGTACAATCGGTGTGTGCATCTAACCAAGCAGTCTGGAACGCTGTTCCGGCATTTGTAACTGCTTATGACCGTTTCACCATCAAAGTCACTGAGCTAGACCAACTGGTCTTTGCCCAGGGTATAGGCACCATTGGGGTGAAAAAAGTAAAAGACAAAGAGCACGAAGAAACAGCCAATCGTGCGCACAAAGTAGCCAGTGCAATGCGTGCTCTTGCCACCGACACCGGCAACACAGTCTTATTGGCTCAACTGCATTTTTCTCACTCCGACCTGTTACACGGTTCCAACGCATCGGTCATTCAATTGATGACGCGCGTCAAAGACGCTGCTATTTCTGAGGTAATGGCTTTGGCAGCCTACGGCATTATGCAAGCCCATATTGATGACTTGGTTGCCCGCATAGAGCAACTATCGGTAACATTCGGATCTACCCGCAATGCCATTGTAGACCGTGGTAAAACTACCAAACTCATCAAAGAAGCCATTCACGAAATTGATCAAATTCTCAAAATGAGCCTTGACCAGTTGGTAGAAGTGTTGAAAGAAGACAACCACGATTTTGCGCTCAGCTACGAAAAAGCCCGCGAGGTGGTTGATTTACATGGTAAAAAGCACAAATCGGGTAACGATGATCAAGCCTGAGGGCGTCTCCGACTTAGTCGTGACGGACAAGATTACCCACACTGAAATAACCCAGTTTAGGAATAAGGAAACCCCTTTTGTTGGAAAGCAGAAGGGGTTTTTAATTGAATGATTATAAAGAACGTCGATGTAATACTTCTTCAGGACGGATGTAAACAGAAATTTTAGGTTAGTTAGTTTTGGTAAGAAAACCCTAACGATTTACCGAAATCTCAAAATGGCGCTTTGGTGAACAAGATCGGGTACCTGTGCGGTAAAGGGCGTTCATTTTTTCGTTTGTTTGAGGAGGAACGACGAGTTTAGAAAAAATACGCCATGCCCCGCTAACAGGTCAATCGGTTTACCGCGCCTAGCCTTTTTTTAATCAAAAGCTATGCTTTTTCTCTTTTTGCGCAATGGGAAAAAGTAAAAGAGCGATCAGAGCGATAGCGAATTATGTTGGTTCATTTCCATAATCACCATCAATTAAATGAAACTGTTAGTTCTCTTACCCAAAAGTTGGGTCAATCAGGAATAATATCCTTAATGTGAACCTCTAATCCTTGAGCGACTTCCAACAGAAACACATAACTAGGATTCACCTTTCCATTTTCAAGTTTATTGATACTTGGATGATCTTTTCCAATCTTGTTAGCCAATTCCGTTTGTGTCAAACCTTTTTGCAATCTGACTTCTTTCACCCTCAATCCAAGTTGTTCTAACATAGCTTTCTTATCCATAGAACAATTGT
>JBILJP010000018.1:0-27147 GCA_044377135.1 Fluviicola sp. | reverse complement strand
CAGGAGGTACAGTTCTTAGCAGTTACAACACCGGAAATCAAACAACGTCATCGGTTTGGACCAATTTCACCAATACGCAGATGGCACCTGCATTCACCCGAACAGTGCGTATTCGATTGTTGCATACAAAGAATAACGGTACGTCCAATGATGCATTTTACGATGATTTCTCATTAACCAAACTTATTCCGTTGGGAGTTGAGGCCATCGATTTAGATCCTGTTGCAGCTACCAATCAGGGCAATTTGCTTCAATGGAACTATAGTGGAGCGCAGTTGGAACAATTTGAGGTTGCCAAAAGCACTGATTGTATGGTGTGGGAACAACTTTCAACCGTTCCGTTTTCCGGTGAAACGAACAGCTATACGTTCACAGATTACAACACGAACCACGAATTGGTTTATTACCGCATTGTTGGGGTTCGTTCATCAACTTCACCTGTATACAGTAGTGTGCGGTCATTCATTCATCATGATGGGTCAAACCAATTGGAGCTTACATTCGAAAATCCTGTACAGGTAAACGAGCCGTTTTTTGCAAAGACATCCCAACAAGGAAGTGATTTTATCATCTGCAATAGCGAAGGGAAATTGGTTGCTTCAGTGGCTTCCAGCGAGACATTGATCCAACAATTCAAGCTGGAAGTGGCCGGAGTTTACTTTATTACGGTGAAAAACGGAAAACAAGTGATTACTAAAAAACTATTGGTGAACTAAACCAACCGAAAGGCGGCGATTCAGACAACTTGACGGGCGGATTTGGACACAGAAACCACCTATCTTTTTCAAAATCAATGCGCATGAAACACATCACGATTGTGGTGCCCCACGGAGAGAATAACATCAGCAGTATCATCGGTTCCTACAAACTACTCCCCAAAGCCAATGAATATTGGAAGGAAAGCGGTCGCGAACCCTTGTTTCAAATTGAATTGGCAGGTCTTTCGGAAGAAGTTGCCTTTCACGACGGATTGTTTACCGTGAAACCGCACACGCATATTTTGTAGGCGGGTTAAAATTGACTCCATGGGCTGGACTGGTCCTTTGGCTGAAGGTACAACACCTTATACATCCCGCGGATCGTTCCCTGGAGAGTATGTTCCCAAAATTGTGATATCCGGCTCAAACGGTGATTTTGTCATCCCGGTGAAAGAGATTGCACACAATGAAGTAAACAGCTACGTTAAGTCGAAATCGGCAAAACTGGTGTAAAAACAAGTACTATTAAAAAAGCCTGTTCATACCAACATGAACAAGGCTTTTCAGTTTCTATGAAATCGTACAAAGGCTTTTTACTGATCGAGAAAATCACCGATGCTGATCAACCAACACCACATTCCCATCCGGATCGGTGATCATAAAACTGGCCGGTCCTTTCGTATTTTCATCGGCTTCACCGTTAATGGCAATGCCTTTCTTTTTTAGCTCTTGCTGTATTTTCCGCACGTCGTCGAATTGCCCGGTGTTTTGCGCATTTTCATCCCAACCCGGATTAAACGTTAAGATATTTCCCTGAAACATTCCTTGAAACAATCCAATAAGTGCATTCTCATTTTTCATGATGAGGTAATGTTGTGCCATGCTTCCGGCAAAATGTGTAAAGCCAAGATTTTCGTAAAATGCTTTTGAAACCTCCAGGTCTTTCACACTTAGACTAATGGAAAATGCGCCTAATTTCAGATGATTTCTTTTTTCGTGATGTGTTTGGATAGCCGTTTTACCCGCAACTTGTTTCGCAGGTTTGTTCTCAGCTGGTTTTACCGTAAGGGCAGAAATGTAAAAACCAAGCCCGAAAGAGAGTAGGAGTGCGGTGATGATAAGTACTGTTTTTTTCATAGTAGTGATTTTACTGGTAGTCGGATCAGTAACTCAATTTTTTTTGTTCGTCCAACCAATTCTGAAAGATACACATCAAACAACGATCGGGAAAGAATCGTTTAAAACAAAAAACCGACCCATTGTTTCCAATAGCATCGGCTTTTTGATACTGTTTGCGGTTGTTAAACCGAATGATCAATTGTATTCCAAATCGTAAAAAGATAAAATCCCCTTTTTATAGACATAAACACTGAGTTTGTTATTGATGTTTTTCAATACACCGAATCCGTTTACGTCTTTCATCTTCGCCAATTCCGATTCTACTACTTTCGATTCCAATACCTTTTTGTCGGTGGTTAAATCAACCACACCTACTTTGATATTGCTTCTAAAGCTTTCACGAATGGTATACACCATAGTCGGATTGTTTTCAGCGTCGTTCAGCCAAAATTGGTAGTTACTCACGTTGTTTTCTTTTAAGATACTGTGGTATTGATTTACGTTGGCAATAATCCCTTGAAATACAACTCTGTTTTTGGCTTTTGTAACCACTTTTATTCCGTCCAGTTCAAGGTTGTTTTTCATGTTTAATACCAGAAAATCACCCATCCAAAATGCGGTATTGGTTTGAATTCCGGCACCCGATCCTGCGGTTGACACCTCAACAGCCAAACCGACAGCAGGGCGCAACTGAATGGTTTCCGTAATGATAATGTAACCGTCAGCTGTTTTAATGGCGTCATTGACAATAAACTGAGGCGATTCCTTCATATTGATATCTTCTTCCGACATGATACCTTTAATTACCGGACTGATTTCAGTACTGTAGTCCAATTCTTTTTTAAACGTAATCGCACCTGAACCGTCGAATGCAATTCCGAATACACCTGCTGGTCTTGATTTTCCTTTTTCAGGAAAAGAACCGAAAATCAACGTGTTTTCTCCGTCAAAAAGAATTTTGTTGGGGAAGTAGAAATAATTGGAAGCAAACACTTCATCAAAAACAACATCACCTTTTGGCGATATTCTCAACAAATGCTGATCATAGTTTTCTTTGCCCATTCCTTTTCCGGAAGTATACACTACGGCAACACCTTCCTCAGAAGCCAATACATCTTCTACTTCACGAACAGTTTCATCGTTTAGTTCTTTTTTCCACAATACATTTAGTTCGTTGTCTACACCAATGATTTCAAATTGCACTTTCATCGACATGGCGCTTTTCGAAATGTGGTTCACAATCACAAATCCTTCGGGTGCTTTGTAAATATCCGCTGTCGGAATAGCATTTTCACCCAAATTCAACGTCCCGGTAAGTGTTCCTTTTTTGTCAAAACTTTTCACACTGGTTTGCTTTAACTTGGTATCGCTAAAAGCAATGGCCATGTGTGTTGTATTGTTGGCCGAGCTGGAAACGGTTGCTACTTTCGATAATTCAACCAATGCTGCATTTGTTTCCGCGTAGTCGAAATCAAAGAATTTCAAGGTGTAATTGCGGATCTTTCCCTTTTGACCGTCTTCTTCGTAAATGGCACAAAATCCCGACTGATCGATTTCTTGTACACTTCTGAATGCGCCAATATTCTCAACTTTAGCCTGCTGCCCCCATAGATTGGAAGACAAGAAGATAACACCGAGTACTGTTAGTTGTTTGATAGTTGTAATCGTAATGTTTGATTTTTTTCTCATGATTCAAATGTCTGTTTGGTTTTTCAATAATGAAGGGAATAAAGTTAATGAAACATTGGAGAAGAGGGGAGTGAAATGCAAATTAAAAAGGGGATAGCCAATTCTTTGAAATGGCAAAAGAAGGTGCCTAAAAAGCCTCATCACTTTTTAATCCACCTTCTTCGGCAATGGTTAAAATAATCTCCCTTACTTAAAATTGTAAGCAATAATCGCCCGTGCTGTTTCTACATTCATAAAGTCAATGTACACGATATTGGGTTTTCCTTTTTTGTTTTCGGTAAGTTGCTTTGCCAATACGTCGGGTAAATGATCGTTGGCTTCTTTTGCTAAATCTCTGATTGAACCGCTTATTCCGGCAGTAAGCGTCCATGAAAGCAAGAATAAATAATTCTTTCCGAAACCGGCGTAACTGTCCCATTTTGCAATTTGATCGGTTGACATCGTTACGTACGAATCTGTTTTAGAGTACAAATCGCACACCGTGATTTCCATTCCGCGGTAATTACACACACCATCTACAAAGCCGTCGTGGTAACGGTAAAACCCTTTGCCAGGATCAGTTGTAGCTTTATAATCCATTACCACAATGATTTTTCCGGCTGCTTTTTTTAATTCCAATTGAGCAAGATTGCCCGTGTCGCCGGTGTGTAAATAAGACTTGTAATCGTCACTTTGCAGCAGGGCTGCAATTTTTTCCTTCGTAGCGTCATTCCCGTTTCGGATATGCGAAAATTTCAGAATGGCTGTTTCTGTTTTGTAGGTTTTTAAAAACGCAACCATCTGGTCCAACACTGCTTTGAGCGATTGACCGTTGCATCCAAAAGGGCCCTTTCGGTGAAATGTCACCAATTCATGGTAATCATAATCTACCCGGATATCAAAATAGCGCGAACCGGCTTCCAGCTGACCGCCAATATTCAATTGCTGGGTTTGTGTATTAGAATCGCGGGCTCCAATAGAGCAATGGTGCAATTCAGACATCCCTGCATCATGGCTCCCCGGCATCATTACATGACTCAAGGTTGTTCCGGCAGGTAGTTGGCTCATCCAGCTTTTGGTATCGATAACAGGCTCGGTGTTTTTTGAAATAACCACATCGCAAAATGCCTCCGATTGTTGGAAATTCTCGCTATCAACCTTTGCCGTATAAGCAACACTATTCATATCCACTCTGCAATTGGTTGGGTCCGAACCGTAGGGTTTGTTCCACGTAATTGTCAGCGTACTTCCTTTTTTAACGGTACTCGTAAATTTGATCCATCCGGTAGTCCCGTATAAAGATCCCGTCTCTTTTTCAGATTGCACAATGGCTTTGCTGTTTTCGGCAATAGTTGCGGGCGGACTGCCTTTCATCCATTTTCCGTGTTCCAAATGATCGGAATCAAATACCCATTTCTCCAGAACACCGGTGTTGATTACGGTAATAGTCATTCTTCTTGTCATGTTTTCTGGTGTTTATGTGAATAGCAGTTGTTGTATGAACGTATTGTTCAGCAAACAAACCTAAGAAATCGCCAGGCTTTGGTCAGCGTACAAATACCGTATTTTCACTTCGGCACAATTGCGCAAAAATCATTCGTGAAATTGAAATTGAATTCGCCAAACGAACCCTCCACTTCTGAAAATCGCCGGGAAAAAGACCCGCAAACAATTTGGGTTAAGGGGATTGTTAATTGATCAGCTAACAGACTGGGGTGTTCAGAAGAATGATACTGTTGGCAGAATTTATGAAACGGATTGGATTCTAATCCGTAATGCTTAATTTCCGAAATCAAAAATACCTCAGGTAAACAACTATGAGCAAATCTCTAACTCACGACGCCCGTATGGCAAGCATGACTTTCGCTACCGTTTATCTGCTTTATGTGGCGAAAGTAGAAAAGAAGGGTAGAACCATTCAGGAATTGCAGCAAGTGATCGAATGGCTTACTGGCTTTGATGTTGCCAAACAACAGCAATTGATTGATCAAAAAGTTACGTTTGAAACCTTTTTTAACCAATCAACCCTGCATCCGAATGCGGCAATGATTACCGGGATGATTTGCGGCTACCGGATTGAGGAAATTGAAAACCCACTCACCAAACAAGTCCGCTACCTGGATAAATTGGTGGATGAATTGGCTAAAGGCAGGGAAATGGAGAAAATCCTGCGGAGTTGAGACGAATCACAGATTCAATTAACTCGTCAATTAAACGACTGTCTAAATTCCAAAGGTGATTGATTTGTTTTGGTCTTAAACAATTTGCTGAACGATTGCGGATGTTCAAAACCCAAACTATAAGCTATTTCGTTTACCGACAAATCAGTGGTTGAAAGCTTTTCTTTTGCCAAATCAATTATTTTGTCATGTATAAATTGTTTGGTGCTTTGTCCTGTTAATAGTTGCAATAAGCGACTCAGATAGTTGGCCGAAACATGTAAACTGTCTGCCACGAATTGAACAGACGGAATACCTTTTTCTGATAAATTTTCTTTGCTAAAATAGTCGGTCAGTAACGCTTCCAACTGATGTAAGATGCTATGGTTCGCAATTTTCCGTGTAATAAACTGCCGTTGGTAAAATCGTTCGGAATAGGTCAACAACAACTCTATTTGAGCAATGATGACATCTTGACTAAAATTGTCAATGTTCGAAAGATATTCTTGCTCAATATTTTCAATAATGCCGGTTACAATGGCCTCTCCTTTATCCGACAGATGCAGTGCTTCATTGATCGAATAGCTAAAATAATCGTATTGCTTTATTTTTTTTGATAAGGGTGTGTTCCAGAGAAAATCGGGATGGATCAATAATAACCATCCCGAATGTTTCATTGGTTCATCTGTCGCTCCGCTGATGGTTAGTACCTGTTTGGGTGACATAAAGTGCATCACTCCTTCATCAAAATCAAAATCGTGTTGCCCATACTTCATTTTTGCCGTAAAATTCTTCTTCAGTGCAATCGAATAAAAGTTATGCATAATACTGCTTGGACGTTTATTTGATTCATACTTGATGTCATCAAACCTGATGACGCTTACTAATGGATGCTCGGGTTTTGGCAATCCCATCAATCGGTAATATTCCGTTATAGTTTGAATGAAAACAGGTGCTGAAGAAGACATAAATTCAATAGGATTTAGCTTATAAATTAAATAACAGTTTCAAACCTTCTTTCAGTGTTGACGGCTTTCGTCCCAGGTATTTTTCTAAATCGTTCGTAACAGTTGAGTCTTGATCGTTTTTTATATCCAGGTTAAAATGAACGATTTTATCGACCACCACTTCCGGAAGCCCTTGTGCCTTCATGAGTTCTTTATACACAGGAACTTCTACAGGCACATAGCTAATTGTTTTACCTGAAAGCTCCGACAACACTTCAGCTACATCGTAAAAAGAGTAGATTTCACTTGCGGTGAGTCTGTAAGACTGATGATTGAACGGTTCATTCAATAAAATGTTCGCCATAGCTTCGCTTAACTCTTTTCTCAACGTAAAAGCCACTTTTCCATCACCGGCAACTTGAGAAAACACCCCTCCTTCAACTACTGTTTTGCCAACAAAATGCAGAAGAACCTCCATGTATAACGCATTTTGAAAAATGATGTAGTTTAAGCCACTTTGTTTGATGTAATCTTCGGTTGCAAAGTGTTCTTCCATCAACGTATTCGTTAACGTTGCGCGGTTTTTCAACGAACGGCTGGTATACGCAATAGAAGTTACTCCCATTTTCTTTGCTGCATCCACCACATTTTTGTGTTCTTGCATGCGGTCGCCCTGGTCACCCGAAGAAATAAGTAAAACCGTATCTACTCCGTTCATTGCGCGTTCTAAGGAAGCAACATCTTTATAGTCACCACTAAAAGCGTTCAAACCTCTTGCTTCCATCTCTAAGCGTTTTTCCTCTTTTCGGGTAATAACGTGAATGTGTTGAGCTGACATCTTTTTCAGCAATGTTTCAATGACCACAGTACCCATATGACCTGAAGAACCGGTTACTAAGATTTTATTCATTTTCTTGTTTTTAAGTTGAAGCAAAGGTCAGCAAGAACTTCAAAGGGATTGTGTCCAAATCTAGCTTTGTTGTAGTCAAATCTGATAATGTTGTTTGGAGAGATCAATATAGACATTATTGTATCTCCACAAGCGGGGAAGCAGGAATTAGGGGCTAGAACAAAGATTTCGCTCTCGCTGGCAATTCTCACGTTGAAAAAGAAAGCCAGACAGAATGAGAAACAGACCGCGTTCGCTAAAGCTATAGCGGTAGCGAAATGAGAATGATGAAAAACAAAAAGCATCACTCTCGCAATGCTTTTTTGTTTTGTGTGACCCGGATGAGAGAAGTTTCGAACTTTTTGGTGGGGGATTTGGAGCTTTTGTAGGAATTCTCCCCACACTCAAATCTCACACTCGCTCTGAAAGAAAAAGAGCAAATTGAAGAAAGTGTGAGTGTGAGAGCGAGTTTTGAGGGAAAAGAAAAAGTGCGTTTCACATACGTAAAACGCACTTTTTCTTTTTGTGACCCTGATGAGAGAAGTTTCGAACTTTTTGGTGGAGGATTTGAGGAAGTTGTTGAAAGTATGAGTGGGTAGTTTTCTACCAAAACTTCCACCATGATTTTGGTTTTGATTCCGGTTCTGGAGTAATTGAGCTCATATTAGGCACGTCATTTTCAACCACAGATAAGCGAAGTTCACTTGTCCAAAGTTTAAATGCTTGCCCTGTCAAGTTTCCTTTGTCATCTATAGGATACGGCAAACCTAGTTTTTTCATGAAATCAACTAATTGCCAATCTTCATAAACAAATTCATCTTCCGGGTATGTTTTGAAAACATCTTCTGCTTCCATATCCCATCGAACGAAAGACTTTTTTGATGCTTTTCTGATTAAGACCAGGAATTAATTCAGCAATCAAATTGGCATTTCCTTTCCAACTTTCAAATTCTTCTTCTGAAATCTCCTCATCCCAATAGTCAGGGATGGGATTAAATTTATCAACCACTCCGCCGATAACATAAAGTGTATACATCCAAAAATCACCATCATGAATATGAAAAGAAAAAACAGTGGTGTTAAGTTCTTTTGAAATGAAAGCTGATGATTCATCCCATTCCACGTACCCATAAGGGTAAAGAATCGAAGTATTACCTGCCAATTCTTGCAAAACGCAGCAATTTTGATCATTGGAAGTAATACTCTTGTCTGGTTTGAGTCCGTCATTGGCTTGTCTGGCATAGTTAGATAAACTGCTAATGACCTCATTTTGCATTTTACCGATTACTCCTGATAGTGAGATAAACATTCCCATATTTTATGGTTAAGAGATTTATTTTCAAAAGTTGAATTTAATTTAAGTACAACTTTTGCTTTCTGAGAGGCTTTTTTACTGAAAAATTCGAACTATCCTGTAGCTCATGTTGGAACTGTGTAACAAATAAATCTCACTGGGTTCACAACAGAGGTCGAACACTTTGAAGGATTATTATTAACAGTTCTCAGCTTGGCAATGTAGCGGAATCTTAGCGAAAAAGTTCAATAGAATGCCCAATGTTGAACCCAGCACAAATACTTCTTAGAAGCATGTCAGCAGCCATATTGCCAAACCCGATGTTGGAGCTGTACTTTTGTCATTATAATACGTCTTTGGCTTTAAGATTCAAGATAACCAACGCTTCTTCTATTGAAGAGTATTTGGAAGGATCAGCTTTTCCAAGTCTTGTTACATTACCCCAAAAGTCTTGAAGTAGTTTTTGAACTATTGGATTTGAGGAAATTGAGATTAGAGATTCTGTAAACTTAACTACATCAGGGATTAAGTCAATTCGTACTACAACAGGGTCGCTGTAAATTTCAACTTTACTTATCGGCATGAGAACTTCATTAGCATCTTCATATCCTTTTTCATTTGCCAGTAGAAGTATAGCTCCATCATGTCCTGCTCCAATATCGGCTTCGTTGTAGTAAACAGCTTTAGCAGTACCATCATGTCCGCCAAAAAACTTTGAAATTCTAAAGCCTGTAAATGGATGTATCCCATTTTTATATAACTCGGCTGCTTGAATTAAAAAATTAGACGTACTAAAAGAATCACCATAAGCGATTCTATGTTTTTTGTTCACGTCTTTAAACGATTTAATTCCTGAGTTTTTATGCACAAAAAGTTGTCCAATATATTTATCGTTTTCTATTCCAGAAATTTCTCTCCAAGCGACACCAGCAGCAAACACATTTTGGTTTTGCTGTTTTGCCAACACATAGGAAACGGGCTTCATTAATCCAATTGCACAATTTTCATTTGGATTCTGCATAAGTTCTGTTTGTGATTTGACATCCATTACTGGTAATACCTCAATTTGAATCTGTTGATTTAATCGCTTTGAATAATCTTCGGACAGCAATTTGGAAAACTCAACTACGGCTTTGCGAATAGCATCCTGTGTTTTATATTGGGTAATATCAGGATAATGGCTTAAATATAAAGTTGTCATGATAAATAGGTTTTTAATCTGTTTGCATTTTTGAGAGATGAAACAAGTTGTTCTGAGGGGTTGTTTTTCTTGCCAACGAATACTTCAAGTCTTTCTATAATATCACAATATCTCTCTGAAATTACTTGGTTAGAAACCGTTTCGTCATTTGGCAATAATATATGACGTGACAATGAAAATGCCGGCCCCGCTTTTTTGTTTGGATAAAGCCTTCCTGCATCTAGTAGCATTATACTGTCTCCTAATGGCTTTATAACCATTGGCATCATTGCGATGGAAAATCTTAGTAACTTTTTTCTATCCTCTGGATTAGTGAAGTTAAACGAAAAACCAAATTGTAATATTCGTAACATCAAATTATAGAGGTCGTCAAAAATATCCGCAACTTCTGCCGTATATGTATCAACGATAAAACTTCCATTCTTTGCAGAAAGTTCAGCTTTTAAATGAACAATAGGATTGGATATAACATTTCGGACGGGTTGAAAGTTTGTCCCACTACTTTCTTTCTCACTGATATAATTTTCCAAAATGGATTTGAATATTCCGTAATGGCAATTCTTATCATCGGACTTATTTCCTTCGCCTTGCTCGACAATCTTGTCTAAGCCTTTCAATGCAGTTTCTAAATCCGTAACTTTTACAATTTCTGGAAAGTCTATATCATCTGAACCAACTTGAAGATTAGGATTTCCAATGAACAAATTAAAATTTTCTTTTCTATCTAAATGTTTAAAGCCTTCTTCAATCATTCCATATAGTTCTCCAACCGTTTTATATTCATATAAATCTTCATTTACGTAGCCTAACTTGTTTTGAATATATTGTTTTTCATTTTCCTTTTGCGGAAGTTCAAAAAGTATAAACCGTTTTAAAGTAGTTTCATTAAATGGGTCAAGATTCAAGGGTAAACCTAAAGGATAATATTTGCTGTTTTGAGGGAAATTCGGGCGAAAATAGTACGGATTTCCTCCTATAGATAGGAGTAAATTCCAAGCTTGTGAAAGATGAAACATTTCTTGAGAAGCAACCAGATAAATTTGATTTGCCCACTCTTTTACCTTGTGAAGTTGTTGCCAAGTTAATCCACCTTCACTTAATTCTTGCTTCAAAGAAAATGCAGCATAAAGGTAAGAACATGCTAAACCATGTTCTAACTCACAAGCTTCTGTAAGCAACGTTAGCAAATCGGAACGTGATTTTACCGAAGACTTATATGTAGGTTTTATAGTCATGAGTTACAAATAATTGATTTAATTGTCCTTAATGTTAGAGCTGCTGCTGTTAAAGTTGGATTAGCAGTTCCACTTGTAGGAAAAACACTTGGACCAACAATAAAAAGATTAGGATGTTCGTGTGCTTTCCCAAATGGATCTACAACGGATGTTTTAGGATTATTTCCCATTCTCGTAGTTCCAATAATATGACCAGCCCCTGAATAGTTGTATAGATATTCTTCTAAAAATTCTTCATGCTTAACATTCCATTCAAGTTTGGTATAAATGTCTTTCGCTAATTGGTAGGCAAATTTAAAAGCGTCCTTATTATAGTCATCAAGTGTGATACTTATTTTAGGCTTGGGTAAACCTAACTCATCTTTCAAATTATTACTTAATGAGACTGAATTATATTCTTGTGGAAGCATTTCGGTTGAAAAACTAATTCTACTTAATCTCGTAACCTTTTTTTGGAGCTCTTCCCTTAATGCAATGCCAAATACATTCTTATTGAGGTTTTCCCATAATACGTTTTGTGGAGAACTATTTCTTCCCCAACCATCATTGCCAATAGACATTCTGAACGCTGCAAATTTATTTCTATGCTCTCCGTCTCTAAAAGCATCAATCCCCGATGTAGTTAATGGGCCTCGAAATGGAAAAACTGGTTCAATAGATTCTGCTAACGTATAACCTTGCAAGTGGTCCATTAGATTCTTGCCAACTTGTTTGCTTGAATTAGCAATATCAGATATTAGCAATAGACGTGGAGTTTCAATAGCATTAGTCGCCAATATAACTTTTTTGTTAGTGGTATCTATTTTAATAGGATTGTTTTTATCTCTTACCCAATCAATATATTCTATTGATAAGATAACACCATTAGAATCAGTATTTAATTTTGACACAACGCAATTCGATAATAAAACTGCTTTTAATTCTAATGCTTTTTTGATATGAACAGTTGCATCATATTTTGCTTGGATAGGACATATTGGAACACAAGTTGAATTTCCTGCACAAGCAGGACGGCCATCATAAATTGTAGAATTCCGTGCTTGTGGAGTTGACTTTACTAGTATTTCTTTATTGCAAAATTTGTTTCCATGAATTTTCTCTAAAAATGGTTGGTCACCATAGGATTGCCATATTTTTGTCATTGGATAAGGCTCTGACCTATTTGCCCCTAAATAGCCATTCCATTCTTCATGGTCGCCCGATACTCCCAACTCTTTTTCTGCTTCACAATAATATCCTTCTAAATCATCATAGGTTAATGGCCAATCCACTCCAATTTTATATTCAGTATGAAGTTTGAAATCATTTGGAATGAATCTTGGAACGTTTCCTAAAAAATGCCACGTACTTCCCCCCACAATTCGTAAAAATCCGCTTCTAAAACTACCAGAGGAATCATCATAATAATAATTTTTCCCGTCAGGATTCTTTTGGTAGCCCACAACATCTGGGCCCAATATATCTGATGTCGCTATTTTTTTATATGGGGCCGCAGGTCCTTTGTATAATTCTGTAGCATAATTTCCTGACAAAGAAAGCCTTTCAGTTGTTTTATCTAAACCAGCTTCAATAATCAAAACCTTATACCCTTCTTTAGATAATTTATAAGCTGCCAAGGCTCCGCAAACACCAGCCCCTATAATAATTATTTCAAAATCTTTTGTATCCATTCAATTAATTTTCCGGTTCATATTTCCAGTGTCCAAAGTAACCCCCTGATAAACCTGGAGGGTGTGCCCTAATAGCTTTCCAAATTAATCCTTCGTAATATTCTTCTTGTGTACCCTCTGTTTTTGACAATTTATCACTTTTAGTTTCTCCAAGTGTTTGCCAATTGATTAACTCAGATGTATACCAAAGAAAAACTAATCCTTTTGCCAATTCTTGATAAACCTTGTTCGCTTTTATTAATTCTTCAAGAAGTGTATCATGGATAAGTAGTTCATCAATTAGTTTGGATAAATTTTCTGAATAACCGTCTGTTTTTATTAGCTTATCAAAATATGCTTCTATCAAATTTGGTGGTAGCTTATCAAATCCCGTCAACTCAATCGAAATTTCATAAAATTTATTTAACTCTTTCATGTTCTGTTCTGATTTATAGCATTTCTTGTAATTGACGTAAGCTAACTTTCACAAAATGAGTTGGTTTGTCGTCAGATAAGGTTCTGGTTCTAATTTTAGATTGTGCAAGATTTTCCCAATCGTGCAAAAATATTTTTCTAAAATATTGAGTAATTTCCTCATCCTCGAACAAAATGCTAGCGTCACGATTTAATGAAACTCCCATATTTGACCAATTATGGCTTCCGACAAGAACTTTTTGGCCATCAACTATAATACCCTTTGTATGACATTTGTCTTGAATCTTTATATTGTTAGGGTCAAATCCGAACTTGACTAAATTTTCTAAATTCTCCCTAACCATACCAACGTCTCTTCTAAATATTATCTTTACATCTATACCAGCATTCTGCTTATCCAAAACGATTTTTATTAACTTGTATAAGTATGAATCTGTATCAAACGATTTCAGTTTTTCACTCCAGGGGGCATTAAATGTTTGGTTTTGAATGTAGAGCTCACTTTGAGCACTTTCTATTAACTGCATTACCTCATCAAAGTAGTTATCAGGACTTAATAGAGGGGTCAATATAACTTCTCTGTCTATATTCAATTCTTCAAACGGTTGCACATTCAAATCGCTTCTCAAAGGCTCTACTATGTCCTCAATTGGAATAGTGAAAAAAATGTCTTGAGCCAACTCCATGTATTTGAGTTGAAGCCTTTCCAGATTATTTTCATAATCATGAATTATATATTTTTCCAGTAGTTCAGATAATTTTTTATTCTCTATAATTAGATTCCATTCTCTATTATATTGTTGAAGTAAATCATTATGAGAATTACTTTCAATAACATCTGAATTCGGCTGATTTGAAGATTGCCAATTTCCACTCGAAAGCCAAAATCTTTTACTGTCTGATACCGATACTTTGATGTGATAACTATATGGAACCCATCCATTTTTCGTTCCAATCTTAATGTAAGTACTTTTGAACTTATGTTTTAAGATTTTTTTAAGTTCTTCAATCATTTCCGCATCTTTTAAATCATCTTTTTTTGTGCCTTCTCCAATACTTTCTCCTTTTTGAATAGCTAAGGTAAGAGATGTAAATGATTGCTTTTTTCCTGCTTCAATGATAGAATCTCGTATATGTTTTGCCCCAAAATCATACATTGCAATGGTATTTGATGATTTTGTTTTTGTTATATGACCTTTTAAATTTTCCCAACCTTTTTCAGGACTAACATGCGCATTTAACTTTATCCTTTCTGTTACTTTTGATAATGACAAGTTTTCAGGTGAAAAATATTTTGAAGTTATTTCGGCAACTTTATCATTGTTAAAAGTAACTTCTGCTAATTCTAATTCACCGAGATAGTCAAATACTGATGGTTCAACTATATCAATCGGATAGCCTTCGAATTGTTTAGGTAGAATTTCTATACCTTCCGAAAGTAACTTGTTCTCTGTTTTCTTTTCTCCAACCTTTATGATAATAGCAGGTTGGTTTGTTATCCAACCATCTATGAATTTGTATCCCATTCGTACATCAAAAACATTGTCAAGTTGCATAAACTTGGTCTGAGCTTTGCTGAGAGTTTCTTTTTCCATTGCCATATCTTTTTGTTTGTCGTGTTACATTTTTATTAATGAGGTGTCACCGCCAACTTCTATATATGCGCAACTTTAACTACTTAAAACCGCTTAAAATTAATTTTCAAACTGAATATCAGGAATTTTCGCGAATAGTTCTTGTTACGTTATTTGTTCAATAATACATAATAATTTAGAAAAACAGCGAGGGTTGAAAAATTTACGGAAAGAAAAATTGCCTAAAAACCAACTGGATCCGAACAGTTCTAAACGTTTGATAAGAGGATTAAAATCAATTGTTTACGATAGATTTAGTTTGTCCCTATCCTTTATCTTCTCTCGGAGAGAGAAGACTAAAATCTCAGCTTCGAACACAAATCCCAAATTCGAAACTCACACTCGCTCCAAAGAAAAGAGCGTCTAACTGCCGTTAAACGCTCTTTTTCTTTCCATGATCCTAATGTCAGATATTTCAAGCTATTTGATGGAGGATTTAAATTTACTTGTTAACACATGAAAAATAGTTAAATTAGGAGGTGATAAGCCCGTTATGGATCCTCACGAACCATATACTTTAAATATGCATCTCAGGATCTTTTTGATTTCTACATAAACTGTTACCCCGCAAAATGTGCCATTTATCCAGTCCAGTAAGGGTGAATAAGCTGATAGTTGGCTTTTAAATTCTACGATATTGTTCCAATGCGATTTTACTAGTTTCATCAAGATTAATCTCTAAGTAGTTTTTTCTGATGTAACCCAATAAACCTCTATAGCTACTATCTAATTGGAGACTAATTTGAGTAAGTTTTTGGAAATCTTCTTCGGCTTGCGGACTTTGGAAAGAATCCATGATTAAATAGAAAGTATAATACAATCCGACGCCATCCGGCCTATAATGCTGTGAGAACGATAATGCCGTATTCCATAAATCATTAAACTCTGACAAATATTTATATAATTCTTCATCATAAATATGAAAAGCACTGCTTCCGAAAATCAATGTGAAAGGCTCTTTATAATCGTAAATCCTTTGTATAATGTTCAAAGGGATCTCATCTAAAAAGGAATCAAATGTTTGAAGGTGTATACAACTTAATATCTGTTGTAAGTTTTTCACATCATTCTTTCTTTTTATTTCCTCTGGCGAAAGATTCAATTTTTCGTGTGGTCGTAATGGATTTTTCTCAATTATTGATCGAAGCGCAGTTTCAAGAATTTTCTTGAAGTTGCCTTTACCATTGTTATCAGTTTTCTCTTTTATACTAAATGTCGTTATGCGATGTCTGTTTATATCAAAAGGAAGGTCTTCAAGTTTCCCGTAATGTGTATTACAGACCATAATTATTCTATCCCAACCAATAGCTGATACCGCATATCCGAGTTCAATCAAAACATTAGGATTTGGTGTTCGTTTAAATTCCAAGGGGGCTTCAGAATTTATCGTTGTCACATCACAAATAAAGATGTCACACTTTGAAATTTTTTCAAAAATTGTTAGCGGAATATTTGGGCTCCCAGGAGTATCTCGTGTAGCTTCATCAAGATCGACCCTAACAATATCTGGAATATTATTCTCAATTTGTGAACAAGTATTCCTTAGACATTCTCTTATTGCATTGAGATTAGTTTCTTCTGAAAGATCGGATTGCCAAGAATAAAATATGGTTTGAATTGGTTTCATCAATTGGAAATTTATATGCCTTTTGTACTATAGTTAAAAGTGTAAATAAAGTGTTTTTTCAAAATTTGACAACTCTATTAATTCAGTGCTTCCAAAAAACAATGAACAAGTATATCTTCACGCTCAATAAGTGTTTTTAAATTCCATTCATCATATTCTGATAGTTTATTTACCATCGCTAAATTTGACGCTCTCCCATCCGCTTTAAAGTATACGTTTACTTTATCATCAAATTTGAAGTTCTTTGCCTGAGAGTTCTTTCTGACAGAAATCAAAGAAAGATTCCCAAGACAATTAGTGAATTTTAATCGTTCTTCACTTGAAAATTGATCTGTCCAGTAGGTGTCAGTTGGAGTTTGAGGTAAGATATGTTCAATATTGAGTGAGTTGTAGTTTATGATAACAGACCCATCATTCATTTGTTCTTCTATTTTTGCCAAAATTGGTTTCACCATTCGTTTCCCATATACTTTAGACCGACTAAGTGCTAATCTTATATATCCAAAATCTGTAGCGTGCAGTATTAGACCACTTTCTTGATTATATAGGTCTTCTCTAAACTCAATTCCCGAATTAATTTTGGCGAATCTTTCAAGACGCTCATTAAGGTTACTACCCATTGCTTCCATGCCTAGAGTCAATTTTTCCAATTGAATCAGAAACTTTTTCACTTCAGATGGAGAGTTTTGATTTTTTGCTAAAAAGTATATTGCTGAAGGAATCCAGTCATTATGACCGACTCTGCTTAATTTGGAAAACAAATTGTTGATTTCATCTGCATACTGGGAAGACTCGTAATTACGGTTAATGATATTTGAGTATGCTTTAACAAAAGGAATTAGAATTTGATTGATAAACTTCTCTGGTTCCTCCGAAGGTTTGACATATTTTCTGATTTCTGACAAAACAGATTCCTCTGCCTTTTTCTTCGCAAAAATTGCCCTCAAATGACTAAAAAAGTCCTTGAAATTACTTCCTAGTTTACTTTCACAATCTTCCCATTTTTCGGTGTATAAATCCTCTTCGTCTTTATTCGAAATTTTTTCTAACACTTCAGATTTCAATATATCTGAAATCGTAAGATCTTTACCTCTATCATTCAACACATTGAATATTCTAAATGCCATATCTTCGTCAGTTGATACGACGATTACAATTAAGCATCTTTGAATGATAAACGTGGCTAAATGTTCAAGTTTAGCTTGATCATATTCCTTTTTATTGAACTCATTGATTAACGCAATAGCATTATTCAACATTTGATTTTGAGCATCGTTTGCAATGTGAATTTTCTCTGGTGCTCCAAAATAAGTTGACAAGCCATTTTCATTTTGAATAAGATTATTAAAAAACTCCTGATCTCGTTTTCTTGTCTGTAGTCGATAAGTGGCAGAAGTTCCTTTCAGTTTGTTATCCTTTTGATATATGAAATCTGAAAGAGTATTTTTAATGTCATTGTCATTAATCAAGTACCTCAAACAAGATAATAGAATCGTAAGTGTAGTTAATCTTTGCTGTCCATCAACAATTTGTGAATTGCGACTAGTTGCTTGTTTAATAATTACAGCACTTCCTAGAAAGTAAGGTGACAAATTGTTGATATTAGAGTCTCTGAAAGCAAAGGAGTGCAAGTCATCTAACAATTGGGTACAATGTTCTTCCTCCCATGAATAAGGTCTTTGATAGTTTGGTATTGTAAAAAGATAATCATCTGAGAATATATCTTTTACAACTAGGTTTTCTGCTGAAATTGATGAGATTAATTGTGAATCTTGTGTTTTAGGCATGTCTATATATTATGGGACTAAAAATATACAAAATAGCTAAATGAAATATTTCGTTTAGTACTTCTTCATGGAACGAAGTATAATATGAATAGTAGGGCATTTTTCTTTTCATATCAATCATAAGAAAAAAAGCCTCATATTTCTATGAAGCTTTCAATGAAACTGATTAGGGATGTTGCATACTTTTTGGCAGGGGAGTTAACGAGGATAGTTTAGAAAATGGTACATTATCTTTCTTCTCGCAAATCATTCCAATTTTTGATTGTTAGCTGTACTCAGACAACGATTAAATTGCCACCTTTAGCAGACCATTAATACACTATCACATATGCAAGCCATCGACTTACAAAAACTTCTAATCCAATCCTGCCAACGCTATTACAAATACCAAGAGGAAAAAGGAAAGGGACGTTCTGTTATTCCTGTTCATGAGATAGGATCTACTCGCAAGCAAGGTATATGGTCTCTCCGGCTGGCAGAACGGATTTTTGATTTGGATGCGATCACATTTGAGTTTCCAAATATTCAGAAGAAATTCTCAACGGAGGACATCAAGGTAGTCGAATACGATCACGACAATCGCATTCTGATAGTTAAACCACAAGAAAAATGTGACGTCGATTTTTCAACATTACAAGCTGAAGACATTACAATTGTCAGTGATCTGAAGTTTCTCATTGAACGGTTGAGAGAATATTACAAAGTGAAGGGGGATCGACTTAACTTACCAGATTCTATGCCGGACAAGCTATTCAATGCAGACAGATTTGACTATTTGCCAGACTGTATTCCTTCAGGTGCGCAAAAAGATGCTTTAAACACTATTTTCCATTACCCGCTATCTTACATTTGGGGAGCTCCGGGGACAGGAAAAACACAATTTGTTTTGGCAAATTCATTGTTGAAATATATACGTGAGCACAAACGTATAGCCATATTCGCACCTACAAATGTCGCTCTCGAACAGGTACTCATAGGAATCATCAATTTTACCGACAAAGCAGGTATTGTACGTGATAAAATTCTACGAATCGGCAATCCATCTAGGAATTTTGCTACAACGTACCCGGAAGTATGTGAAGTTCTAGGAGTTGAAAAGCAGATTCGTGAACTTACGAAGCAAATTCAAATCCTCAAAGGCATCCTCGGTGTCGATGATCTGACGCTTGATAGCAAGGTGATCAATAAACTAGAGGTCCTGTTCGCAGAAAATATTGTTTTGAAAAAAGAACAAACTCTCCTTGTCAAACGGCAAAAACAAATGCAGACCGACATGAGCGATCTTTCTAATCAGCTTGAAACGGATGAAAAGGAGCTTATTGACCGAGGGAATACTATTTACGCTTTGAAACAAAAGTCGCAGACTTTCTTTGGGCGGTTGCTACACAATTTATTTCCTCGATTCGACTATGAAAAAAGGATTGCCAAAATCGAACGAATAATTAGGGACATCGAGGAAGACATTTCTGCTAACAATTTGGCTCATGCAAACGGTACGCGTGAATTGAGGAAAACGGACAAGAAACTAAAAGAAATTCGTTCACGAATAGAGGAGATCGCCTCTGACGTCAGAAATAGTAAATTCAACATTACCGAGCTTCAAGGAATATGGGATAGTAAAGGATTGGATACCAGTTGTATTCAATTGATCAAAGAGCAAATAGAAAATCTCGAAGCTCAACAGGAAAAGAGCAGTCTGCTTTTAGATACGTATTCTACGTTGACGAAGGAGGATCTGCAAAATAGGTTGGCTCATTATCTAGAGCAGCTTCATTTATTAGAAGGACAGAGTACTGCGGAGCGTTTAAAAGACGTTAAGGTAGTAGGGGCCACATTGGATAGCTTTATCGGCCGATTCACCACCAACGAAGTTGAATTCGCGCACGTGTTTGTCGATGAAGCTGCTTACTGTAACGTGACCAAAGCACTTATTGTTTTTACATTGAATGCTCCAATTACGTTTCTGGGTGACCATAAGCAGTTACCTCCTGTCACTGAGATGAAAAAGGAGGAACTAATTGACGATATGGAAGTTTGTTTTCCTTGGCTTCAGTCTTCTCTTCATGCAGAATCTTTCTTTCATAAGCCTTACGAAGTGCTGCTGGCAAATTTAAGAGACAATAAAGAGCAAGTTTTCACTAATACACAACGTGCCAATTTAAACGAGACACACCGCTTCGGTCAAAATTTGGCGAGTGTACTTGACAAGTATGTTTATAAAAATGGCTTCAAAGGAAAGGATGGAGGAAAAACAACTGAAATAATCGTGATCCATGCTGACAAGGTTAAAGGCTCGAAAGGCCGAGAGAACCCCTCCGAAGTAAAAGCCATTCAGCAATATCTGGAAAAGGAAAACCCAATTGATGCTGTAATTCTGTCGCCATATAATAATCAGGTAGGTTTGCTTGGGCAGAGTATGCGAGCCATGCGAGCCGAACAGCGGATTCTAACAGTCCACAAATCTCAGGGAAGGGAATGGGACACGGTGATTTTAAGCGTTTCGGACACCTACGATATGTTTTTCACAGATACCTCTGACCCGAATGGTACCGCAATTAACCTGATCAACACCGCAGTCAGCAGGGCAAAAAAGGAATTGGTTATTGTTTGTGATGCCAATTTTTGGAAAGCACAAACAAATCAGCTAATAACTGGCCTTATCAAAGTTGGAAAAGAGTATGCTTTATTAACCACTTAAATACAGATTGTCATGACACAAATCAAACGGCCAAATATTTTTAAGGTTTCTACGAAAGAGTTATCTCAAGACGCGTTTATAACTTGGCTTCTACAATGGGCCAATCCGCAATGCGCACAGTTGTGTTCCATTCTTCATGCGTGTGGTAGAGACTTTCTTCTATTAGTAATGAACAAAACAGACGGAAAGATTATCGAACGTGTTGAAGCCGGAAGACAATGGGAAAATGTGGACGTGTGGGCTGAGGTGTTCTTTACTGATGGTTCGAAGACTTTGATAGTGATAGAGGATAAGACGTTCAGCGGTCAGCACTCCAATCAGTTGGAGCGCTATAAAATGAAGGCGGAAGATTACTGTATTAAAAACGGGTATAACCTTATTTGCACGTATTTCAAAATTGGAAGTGAACCGTTGAAAACTCTAAATGAAATAAAAAGAAAAGGTTTTAATATTGTAACTAGGTTGGAGATCAGGATGTGTCTTCAACCTTACCGTGATGCTGAACATTCTATACTACAAGATTTTATTGAATACATCGATGAACTGGAGGCTGCCCATGTAGCTTTTGAGTCGCGAGTGCCAAAAGACTGGAGTGGATTAGCCTGGGTAGGATTTTATCAATTCGTTGAGTCGAATATAAGCGTAAATGGTTGGCATCGCGTAAATAATCCGAGTGGTGGTTTCTGGAATCTATGTCTTACTTGGGCTTATTGGAATGAACATATCCCCGTGTATATGCAGATCGAAGAACACAAGTTATGCTATAAAATAGCCTTAGGTGAAGATGAAACAGGTTTCAGCCAAAGGCAAATTGATCTAAACGGAGTTCAGGACTACGTATTTAATTTCCTGATGGCTTATGCAAAACGACACGGCAATCTCACTATCAAGCGGCCTTCTCGTTTTGTTCGTCGAGGTAATTATCGTACCCTGGCCATAATCAATCTCAAAGACTGGTGTAGTAACCCTGAACAGTTGTTAGACAAGAAAGAGATATTAAATAGTATAAATGACATTATTTCTTTCTACCGTCATTTTATGATCGAGCTTAACACAATGAGTTTTGATTCAGCTGGAATCGCGGTTTATGGGACACAGAATCTTGATTAAATGCATGAGAAATTGGTAATAGCACTCTTTAAGTTCATGGTAATGTTACCTCAAATTTTCATATTCCCGAATCGTTTTTATAAACAAATCTTTTTCTCCTAGGAAGAACTCTCTTTCATCATTTATTCGATGTTTCTTTAACTTATGGTGTATTGCCTTTTCTACTTTGTAAAGATTATTTACCGGTAACCTGAATTCTACATCGAATTGAACTGGTACACCTGTAGTGTAAAGTTCATTTACTCTATCTTCAACGTTTCGAGTTGTATAACCTATTTTGTACAAATTATCCTTGTAAAACACATTGGATAAAAGATAGACAAATCCCTCTTTTTGAGTCATGTACTCTTTAATTGGAATTTCATTATACCGATCATAAATATGATGAGCATGAATTTCATGTTTGGTAATAACCTCTTTCCAATCCTTGATTAAGTGTGGTGTACTTTCAGCCCTATCTAATGTATCTCGAATACCTTCTAAAACAATAGTATTCCAATCCCGTTCAAACATAAAAGAATAACCAAAATTGATTCTAGCTCCAATAACGCCATATTCATAATGATCAGTGCGAGATGGAAATCCCCAGGGATTATCTAATGGATAACACGGTGGTTTGCCAAAATACTCCATGCATAATTGTGTATATTTTAATCGAACTTGATTTGAGTCTAAAAACTCCTTTTTACCAAGTTTAAATATGCCATCACTAGATAGAGTAACATTAAAGTACTTAGTGAATCTCTGCTGTATTAGCTTCTTCGCGTTATTAAGTAATCTCTTGTGAAGTTGATCATCTAATACAGGTCGATGATCTGGGTCCAAAAAATACATGATTGCGATCCAGGCAACCAATTGTTTCTCTAATTCTTTTGGACTGGAATTATAAAGCCAATCCACAATCCTCTTACTTATATCTAGTGCAAATACATATTCTGATTTTCGACCCGAAGTGTCAATAAAATCAATTTTACCTGTCTTTATTCCAAGTTGCAGTTCTTTGAGCCGATTAAGTTCAAAATCACTAGTGATGAAATAGGAAAAAGATTCCGCTGAAGGCATGGTTCTCATTTGCTTCAAGTGCTTTATTCTATTGAAGAATTTAGAGTTGTCTGTTCCAAACGTATTATGCAAATCTGTGTTACAGACAATAAGTTCGTTACTCATCATGATTTAATTTTGTATAATAAGATAAAAAGACATCTCGGATGTGAAAGGCTTTGGAAGATCCAGCATTTACTATTTGATCCAAAATAAAAATTACTTGCTCTAGGGTCTCCGGAGAATTAATGATTTCTTCTCTTTTAAAGCTAAACAATCGCTGAATCCATAGCTCCGCATCTGAAATGCGAATAGTTTTTATTTCTTCTTGTTTTTGTAATATGAGAGCAACATTTGGGATCACTAACATACCTAACTCTTTAAATCCAATACTAGAAACTAAATTTACTATGGTACCAACTTGGCTGTAGTTAAACTCATTAATAACCTGCATGAAAAAATCTGCTTTACCTTCAAGTACTTTCCATTCCATTACAGAATCGTTCCATTCAAGATCAAGTAATAACTTATGTGTGAATAAAGCATAATGTTGTTTTTGCCAATCATAAATATGATACCAGATATTCCAAAAAGCTTTAGAATCTCCTCGCTTATCTTGTTCTAGAATAATTGACTTTAAACAATCATCCATAAATACAAAAGACCCAATTCCTTTACTTAGAAAGCCCAAATCCGTAAAATTTTTGGCTGTTAAATCAAATATTTTTGTTGAAATATCCTCTGATTGTGAAAGAATCAACTTACCCCATTTTATTCTGAAATTCAATCTGGATCTATCCCATTCATATGGTTCTCGTTGATGTCTTTCATAATTTATCAAAGTGCTTTTTTGTAGTAAGTCATGGTAGGAGTCAATGAAATTGAGTTGCTCTTCTTGAAGATTGGCTTCAATCGGAATGAAATTATACGCTCTTTCTAGAAATTCAAGTTTATCAACGTCAAACTCTAAATCAAGATCATCAATTTTTATTTGATCAATTTCATTATTTAAAATACTCGAAAAGAACTTCTCAAGTTTTAATTTGTATGCCTTGATTTGATCCTCGGGTATTGAGTAACCAGATGGTTTTCCTGATTCGGTTTCATACATCCAGTAAATTGCTCTGAAAATACTATTTGCCAATAATGGATTCAACTCCCATAAACGATTAGATATTTCACCAAATAAATTGACATCTATCCCATTTTGGAAATCTAAACCAAAAACTAACTGAACAATCATTGAATTGATTTCATCTTCAGGAATACCATCGACTCTCAGTAGTTCTAATGCACCTAATAACAATGGTTCTTTTTGTATCGCAATGCTGTTTGATATATATGGTTCGGATAATTCATTCTTTAAAATTGATCGTTGTAGATTAGTTCTAATGGTGTCTACACAAAACTGTTGTTCTCCCTCGTTTAGGAACTCCAAATAATACTTTATACCAATGTAAGCAACAGGTATTTTAGGGTCTAGCATTCCAGCTTTTCCGTTTGAATCCGAGATCTGTTTAAATGCGTTTTGCCAAATTTTGTAATTACTATTGGAAAGATCTTTTTTTGAAATAATTGTGGTGGTCCAACCTGTCACATTCCAAAGTTTATTTTCTTCTCTGGATTCTTCTTCGTTTTTCTTTACCGTTTCTTTAAGAGCTTGATCTAGCTTGGGCTTGAATTCAATTTGATTTTTGCTTGGATGCTCAATAATTTCAAACTTCCTTACATCCATTCGATTGAGTGTTAAAGACCACGTATCATTATTAACTGATCTTTCGGCATAATGCTTATCAAGAACCACAAGAATATCCTTAGCCATTATTGTAGTCAAGCTCAGTTTTATTAGAAATCGCTCCAAGTAATCTTTTCTATGTGGTAATTGATTCGATTCATGACGTTCGTTTTGAATTAAAGGAGAATCTCCCATAGGAGCTAATGGACTAATCTCTCCTGTATTCCGTTGAATATCCCAGAAAAAAAACTCTTTTACTGAGAAAAGTGGTAGAATAAACTCTCTTAATTGAATCGGATTCTTATGAGCCATTGAGACACTGGAAATCACTGCAATTGGAGCAATATTATTACTATTATCATACATGGTTTCTAAACATTTTTCCATTAATCGTTTAGATTTGTCGTCATTTCGAGAAGACAACTCTAACAAGTATTTCTCTAAAGCCATCAAAACAGACTGAAGCAGATAAGGTGCCACCTGAACTGTTCCTCTATAAGCTGACCACAAAAGAGAACTAGCTATCACATTTTTCTCTCCTTTTGGAGTATGAATTTTTATCGTTTCAATAGTGTCATTTCTGTATTTAGATTTTTTCTTGATATACTGTTCAGCTGATTTATTAAATAATAGACAGATAGCTTCGATTGTTTCAATTGGTTGAAATCTCAAGAGGTTATACACGGGAGTTTGATAAGGAGATGCTGGAAAGTACTTATGCTCTGTTTCTCTTCTTAAACCAAATTCCGATTCGATGCTGTTCCTTCCAAATCCATATCTATCGTTCTGGACACTTTCCTCCTCATTTTCTATCCAAAAATTAAAATTATAATCCTGAATCAACTTTGGATAGAAACAGCAAAGTTCAATGGATTTTTGACCTGACTTTAATCTTTTGAGTAATTCAGGAAAATAATTCACTAATTCATGATCGGAGCCTAACAAATTGTTTGAACGATTTCTTCTATTGTTTTCATATTCTATTGCTGAGTGAATAAAAGTTTCTAATTCTTTTGATTCAATAGAAGATGAAATGATGTATGTATCTAATAAAATGTTTTCTTCTCGGGTTGGTTTTTGAGATTTCGGAGTATTAACCATCATCAATTTGCACAACCGATTTATTGTCTCGTTTTCATCTACTTTTTTAATTTTCACTAAAGGGCGTTGCTTCCAATTTTTAAACAAGTTGAGTAACCATTCAGCCTCAGGATTGATTGCTTGAAAATTAATCTCAAGAAAATTTAATAATACAGTCCAGGCATTTTCCAACTCAGTATCAATAAAGGCAGATTCAGTATCCAAACCTTTTATTTCATTCAATGGATGGCAAACAATCATTAAGAGTTTTACTATCCTCTTGAATAAAAATGCATTATCTTCCAATAGTTGTGGATTATAACTTGCAACAAATTCATCTAATGATTCAGAGCGAAGAATAGATAAAATAATTTCATCATCCCAAAAGCGCAATTCTACACCATCGTCTTTAATCGCCTGAATGAAATCATTATATACAGTTATATCCTCACCTTGTTCTAGTTTATCTGATAGCCATAATCTGAAACCTCTTCTTAACATTAGCTGATTGCCTAATTCCATTAAAAAATCTGAAATACTTGGTATAGCCTCCCTTAGTTCATTTACATATTTAATTAAAGCCCAATCCTGAAAAATATCGTGTGAGGGGGCATAACAATTGTCTCCATAATCATCTTCTTTAGAATCAACAACTTCATCCCGATTTAATTCACTAATCGCTTGAATTAAATTTGAGGTATTTTCAACGAATCGTAGTTTAATAAAAGGCTTCATTGCTTTTGCTCTTTCAATAACTAAGGTTTGAAATGCTTCTTGTCTGTTTGGATTGTTACTTTTAACAATTTTATCCCAAAGCTTGATTATTAAACTTCTTTTATTTATTTCATCACTAGTGTTTATTACACTCTCTAAAGAAATTGTATGGTTCAGATAGAAGGGAACTCTTAAAAGTTCATTTATTTTCGGATTTTCAGATAGTGTTTTAATCCAACTATATTTCTCAATTACAACTTCAAATTCTTTTTGGCTAATTGGACCTATTTCAAAATAGTTGGTATTTTGAGGCAAAAATGATTGAAGTAATGACGTTAGTTTATCCACATATCGACTTCGAATAGAAAGGAGAAGTTTGACCTTACTATTCTGTTTTGCTATTCTAAAAATGCTTTCAAGGGCTTCG
>JBILJP010000262.1:0-7457 GCA_044377135.1 Fluviicola sp. | reverse complement strand
TATTCGGTAAACCTTGTTTTTGCATTCGGTCATCCTGGAGTGATGCGCGACTTAAACGATCCTGCATCCGTTTTTGAAACACTTACAAGCGCAGAAACAGAAATTCTGGTAAAAAACGGAATCATTCACACCGGGATGCTTCCAAAATTAACTGCCGGATTCAGCGCCTTAAAAAATGGTGTATCCGAAGTTCGAATCACGCGCTTCGATCAACTTGACCGTGGAACAAACCTCATACTATGATGGAAAAACTACTGGAAGATCTTAAAACATTGGTGAGCATTCCTTCTTTTTCGGGGGAAGAAAAAACCGTTGCCGATTGGACGGAACAACGGCTACAAGAAGAAGGATTTGTGGCAAAACGATACCTCAACAATGTTTGGGCAACCTCCACCCGATTCGACAAAAACAAACCAACCGTTTTGCTCAATTCGCATCTGGATACAGTGAAGGTTTGCAATGGCTGGACCTATTTGCCTTTCACCTGCACAGAAGTCGAAAACTGGTTGTATGGATTGGGAATCAATGATGCCGGAGCGTCATTAATCGCATTATTTCATGTTTTTCTGCGAATGGAATCGCAAAATTTAGCTTATAATTTGGTTTTTCTCGCTTCGGCCGAAGAAGAAAACAGCGGAAAAAACGGGTTGGAAGCCGTACGTGATCTTCTGGGAAGCATAGATATGGCAATTGTAGGCGAACCTACCGGCGGAAAAGTGGCCATTGCCGAAAAAGGATTGTTGGTGATTGACGCCTGTGCGAAAGGAGTTGCCGGTCACGCAGCCAGAAACTCGGGAGTTAACGCAATCACAATCGCGCTGCAAGATATTCAACGCATTCAGGAACATCAATTCCAAAAAACATCCGCTTTACTTGGGTCGGTAAACGTGAATGTTACTGCTATCAAAGGTGGCGAGTTACACAACGTGATTCCGGATGAATGCCGGTTTGTGATTGATGTGCGTTTGAACGAATGCTATTCGCACCAGGAAATACTGGAAGAACTACAGACGCTTTGTTCGGCAGAACTGAAGGCGCGATCCATGCGTTTGTCTCCTTCGGGTTTACCGGAGAATCATCCGTTGTGGCGCGCAACTGAAGCTTTAAAAATTCCCTGCTTCGGGTCGCCTACAATGAGTGATCAGGCACTGATGCCGTGGCCTTCGGTCAAATTGGGAATCGGTGAATCGGAGCGCTCACACACAGCAAACGAATATGTTCTGAATGAAGAAGTAGAACAAGGAATGCGCATTTACGAACAGTATTTAACACAATTGCATCATGAAATTATGGGATAAAGGAACGATCGGTTCTGCAGAAGTACACGCCTTTACAGTGGGAAATGATCGCGAAACAGATCGACGATTGGCGCCATTTGATGTAGTAGCAAGTTTGGCGCATTGCCGCATGCTCACACAAATCGGATTATTGACAGCAGCGGAATTCACACAACTGGAAAACGGACTAAATCGCCTTTCGAACGAGGTGCAACAACCTGATTTTTCCATACCGGAATCGTTTGAAGACATTCATTCTTACCTGGAATTCAAACTCACCGAATGGTATGGCGAAACCGGCAAAAAAGTCCACACGGCTCGCTCGCGAAACGATCAGGTTTTGACCGCTTTGCAATTGTACCTGAAACACGAATTGACCGTTTTGCAAACCAAAATATCAGATCTGGGATTGCTGTTGTGCGATAAAGCCACCATCCATCAATCGGATTTTATTCCGGGGTACACGCACACCCAAGTCGCTATGCCTTCGAGCATTGGCATGTGGCTTTCGGCGTATGCAGAATGTTTGGCCGACGATCTTTTGTTGATCAAATCCGCTTATCAATTGGCCGATCAAAATCCGTTGGGAACAGCCGCCGGTTATGGTTCCACGTTTGGAATAGACCGCGTGTTTACAACCGAACAAATGGATTTTAGTATGTTGAAAATCAATCCGATTTCGGCACAACTCAACCGCGGAAAACTGGAACAAACGGTTGCTTTTGCGCTTTCACAAGTTGGAATGACCTTGGGCAAACTAGCCAATGATTGCGTCTGGATGTTGTGTCAAAACACGGCTTTCATTGCCTTTCCGGAAACATTAACCACCGGCAGCAGCATTATGCCGCACAAAAAAAACCCGGATGTTTTTGAGTTGGTGCGCGCCAAAGCCAATCAATTGAGTGCAATTCCAACGGAGATCGGTGCCATTTCCCGCAACTTGATTTCGGGTTATCACCGCGATTTTCAATTGCTGAAAGAACCGCTGTTCAAAGCGATTGATATCACCCATTCCATCCTTGATATCATGGCGTTCATGGTGCCACAACTCATTGCTCAACCGCTCGATTTTACAGAAGAACAATATGCCGGAATCTTCAGTGTAGATCAAGTTGCAAACCTGGTTCAACAAGGCATTTCATTCCGCGAAGCGTATATTACCGTGGGTAAACAGGTTTCCTCAGAAGCTCAAACAAAACCCTTCCCTACCACGCATATTGGTAGTTTGGATGAATTGGGAATTGACCTCATCCGCGAGAAAATCAAACGTGTTAATCAATCTTCAAAAGATATGGGAAAAACAGCATAAAAACACTTTTATACCTATTTGCCACAGATGGCACGGATTTTCACAGATTGGGATAATCCGCCGCTAGCGGATAGATTACTACCAAATGGACAATTTTATCCGTGAAAATCTGAGCCATCTGCGGCTAAACACTTCTTTTTTTAAGAATTTAAATTAGAGTAAATCATTCGCTAGGTTTGCCAATTCGGAGCGCTCTCCTTTTTCAAGTCGAATGTGTGAAAACAAGGGCTGACCTTTCAAACGATCAATCAAATACGCCAAACCGTTACTGTTTTCATCCAAATACGGTGTATCAATTTGGTGCACATCGCCCGTAAACACAATTTTGGTTCCTTCGCCGGCACGGGTAATAATGGTCTTCACCTCGTGCGGAGTAAGGTTTTGCGCTTCATCCACAATGAACAGAATATTCGACAAACTTCTACCGCGGATGAACGCAAGCGGTGTGATCAAAATACGTCCACTTTCTTCCATTTCCACAATGGCCTTATGTTTTTTCTCGTTTTCACCGAATTGCGATTTGATGAATTTGAGGTTATCCCACAAAGGTTCCATATAAGGACCTATTTTGTCTTTGGCGTCTCCTGGAAGGAAACCGATTTCCTTGTTGGAAAGCGGAACGAGCGGTCGTGCCAGGATAATTTGCTGAAACTGTTTTTGCTGTTCCAACGCCGCGGCCAGCGCCAACAACGTTTTACCCGTTCCGGCTACACCTTGCAAGGCAACAAGCTTGATGTTATTGTTCATCAAGGCATTTACCGCAAAGGCTTGTTCGGCATTTTTGGGTTTGATTCCGGAAGTATATTCCTTTTCAACACGGTGCAAGGTATCGGTCAACGGGTCAAAATACGTGAGCGATGAACTTTTTCCGTTCTTCAAAATGTAATAACCGTTGGCCACCTTCAGATTTCCAAGCACACCGTTTTCTTCAATGCTTCCTTTCAGAAACAATTGTTTGATCACATCACTATCGATATCTTCAATGGTTGTGGTGCTTGACGTACGTAAATCCGTATCATCTACCTTACCGGTTTCATAATCTTCGGCATGAATTCCGAGCGCTTTGGCTTTGATACGTAAGTTGATGTCTTTGGTCACCAAAATGACATCACGCTTATTATCTTCTTCTTTTACAGCCAATGTGGCGTTGATAATCTTGTGATCGTTTTTACCGGAACCGTACATGTCCTCGGCATCAATTCCGGTAGGACTTTGATTCAATAAGACCTTGAACGATCCCATCGATTTTCCCAAACTGATCCACGTTTGCAAACCGCCCGTAAGCGAAATACGATCGATGAACCGGATTACTTCCCTTGCCGAAAAGTTTTTGGTATCGTTTCCGATTTTAAACTTGTCCAATTCCTCCAAAACGGTAATCGGAATAGCTACATCATGACGCTCAAAGTGCATGATAGCGTGGTGGTCGTGCAACAAAACGGATGTGTCGAGCACAAATAATTTTTGTTTTTTGGACATGTACTATTGTTTTGATCAAATTACGCAATCAACTAAATCTACAATAGACGTGCCACCAAACTTATTGACAGCGATTTGTGCGAAAAGAGGCTTAAAAACACCAATTCTTTAACATTACGGGAAGATGCTGTTCACGGTAGAAACTATTCCTCTTTCGGATAAATGAGGCTTCATCAACCAGAAAAAATTCATTAGTTTATTGATTAACAACACGATACATTTGTTATACTTGCAAACACACTTCGGTTTTGCAGTGTTGCCTTCTTCGTTGAAATTTGGTTAACGCACAACAACCGTGATGATTAAAGCATTTTTCTAACTTTGCAGAGCAGGATAAACCATCTTGCATGCTACTAATACAGAACTCAGCTTATGAAAAAAATTGTACTTACCCTCAGTATTATCGGTCTTGCACAGGCTTTGATTGCACAGCAACAAGTTGGCAATAGTGGATTTGAATCATGGGAAACAGTTGCTTCCGGCGAAGAACCGGTAAATTGGAATGGCTTTTTAACTGCTGGTGGATCCTTTAGTTTTGCTGCCTCAGATCAATTGAATAGCTCAACAGATGTTCGTCCGGGATCAAGTGGCACAAAATCAGCACATGTTTTCTCAAATAGCACACTTAGTGTAATTGCTAACGGAAACTTAACCGTTGGAAAAATCAACATGGGAAGTGCAACTCCTGCCAATGCAAACAATTACAACTCTTCTATTACTGCAGATGCTAACTTTTCGGAGGCGTTAACCGACTCACCTGATTCACTGGTGTTTTGGGCAAAATTTACACCTGCAAATGGCGCTGGAAATGATTCTGCCCGTGTACGCGCAGCTATTCACGACAGTTACGATTTCAGAGATCCGACTGACGCTAATTCTGCTTCGCATTTAGTTGCTTCAGCTACACGAAATTATGCCAATACCAATGGTAACTGGGTTCGTATTTCGGTACCGTTTGATTATTCCGGTCCGGCATCAACACCTGCTTTCTTGTTGATTACGTTTACAACCAATAAAACACCGGGTGGAGGTACCGACAATGACCAGATTTGGATCGATGATATGGAGTTGATTTACAATCAATCTTCTGCATCCGTTACTGAAAACACTGCTGATTTTGCGCAAGTGAGCATTCAGAATCACCAGTTGGTGATCAAAGCACAACAAAACGCAACAGGTGAGGTAGCTATTTACCAGGCTAACGGTCAATTGGTACACCAGGGAACAATGGAAGAATCGTTTACATTCAACCAATCAGGTGTTTATTTTGTGCGCGTTGCTTCCAATTTAGGGGTCATCACCAAAAAAGTAATTAACTATTAATTGTCTTTGCTCCGGCTTCGGTTCTAAAAAATTGTCGGTTTCAAGCCTATGAAACATCTTGTTTTACTGCTACTTGTATTGGCGGTGACTTCCGGTTTTGCCCAAACGGGGAAAGTAGTGGGAAAAGTGCGCGATACCGCCGGTGAAGAACTCATCGGAGCTATTGTAGTGTATAAAAAAGATGTTTCTATCGGTTCGGTGGCCGATGAATCGGGTAACTACATTATTGAACTTCCGGCAGGGAAATGCCAATTGATTTGCCGGTTTACCGACATGAAAACCGACACATTCGAAATCACTGTTTTTGAAAATCAAACCGTTCAGCACGACATTACCCTTGAAAGTAGTTCGGTAACCGATCTGGAAGAGTTTGAAATCAAAGTAGGGAAGTTCGACACGCCTTTTGAAGATCAAACGGTTTCGATGGAAATTCTGAAACCGAAAATCATCGAGAATAAAAACACGCGGAGCATTGAAACGGCGTTGGATCAAACTCCGGGACTCAATATTCTGGACGGTGAACCCCAAATCAGGGGCGGAAGCGGATTTACTTTTGGCGTTGGGTCGAAGGTAGCGGTGATTGTAGACGATATGCCCATGCTTTCGGGCGACGCAGGAAGACCGGAATGGGGATTTATTCCAGTAGAAAACATTCACCAAATTGAAGTGATCAAAGGCGCGGCTTCTGTGCTTTCGGGCAGTTCGGCATTATCGGGTTCCATACACATTCGCACGGCCTACCCTACTTCCAAACCGTTGACAAAAGTGAACGCATACAGTGGAATGTACAGCAAACCAGATGGTCAAAGCGCCAATTGGTATTCGGGAGTTCCACTTATTTCAGGTATAAACCTACTGCATTCGCGCAAAATAAAAAACTGGGATGTGGTATTGGGTGGAAACCTGAATTACGATCATGGTTATATGGGACCGCCCATTACTGGTCCGCTGGTGATTGAAGATTCGGTAACCAAGTTCTCGAACAAAAACATGTCGAGCAAACGTGCGCGGGTAAACTTTAACCTCCAACACCGTTCTAAAAAGTACAAAGGACTGGCTTATGGCGTGAACGGTAATTTCATGTATGCCGAAACCAATATGATCTTTGCCTGGTTAGATGACACAACCGGTTTGTACCGCGCCTATCCGGGAGCTATGTTTTTGCAGCATCAGCTCATTTTTAATGTTGATCCGTTTCTTACGTTTTACACGGCAACTTCGGGCAAACACAGTTTCAGATCACGTATGTTGCGCACAGTCAACGACATGTCTGCCAATCAATCCAACCAATCAACGGTGATTTATGGCAATTACGAATTCCAGAAAAAATACAGCGTTTTGAGCGGATTTGAGTTCATCGGCGGATTAACCGGAACAAACACTCACTCCTACTCCAACATTTATGTGGGTTCGGGCAATGCCATTAATCAATTGCTCAACCTTTCGGCCTATGCACAAGGCGAGAAAAAGATCAAGAAAACGGTAAATCTATCCGTTGGCGGACGACTCGAATACTTTCAACTCAACGACAGCGTAACGGCTTTAAAACCCATATTCAGAGCAGGTTCAAGTATCAAGATTTATCAGGAAACATACCTCCGATTATCTTACGGACAAGGTTATCGTTTCCCGACCATTGCCGAGCGATTCATCAAAACAGGTATTGGAAATTTTGGTGTTTTCCCCAACCCGCAATTAAAGCCCGAAAGCAGTTGGAATGCCGAAGTAGGCATCAAACAAGGATTGAAATTCGGAAAACTAATGGGTTACCTGGATGTGGCGGCTTTTTGGCAGGAATACGAAAATACGATTGAATACATGTTTGGTATTTGGGATGCAGCCAGTACCACCTCTTTTGCTGGTTTCAAATTCTTGAATACCGGAAAATCGCGCGTGTTGGGATTAGACGTTTCCTTTTCCGGAATTGCAAAAGCCGGTAAAAACCACGAAATCACCTTCATGAGCGGCTACAACTACATTGTTCCGAAAACTTTAAATCCGGATTATGTTTACGCGATTGATGATTTTAACCGGGTTTTCAGCTACAACTCCACTTCGCTTGACTCGGC
>JBILJP010000263.1:0-7457 GCA_044377135.1 Fluviicola sp. | reverse complement strand
TCTTTTTGAATCACATCAATCAGCGCATTGGTAAACCCAAACGCCGCAGAGGTATTCTGTCCTTTTGAATTGACCCGCGGATTTTTAGCAAAAGCAAAATAAGCGCGATAGATCAAGGCGAAGGCGTCTAATAAAAAGAGTTTTTTTTCGGCAACCGGAGTAAGCATAATCGAAATTTGAAGTGAAATACAAGTTTAAGTAAAAAAGTAGGAATTGAGTTGGCAGTTTATGAGTTATCTGGTTTTTCAGTTGGTTTATCAAAAATCAGACATCTACACCTTTTAGCCACGAATAAACGAATGAAGTGCTGCATATAATTTATAGCGAATCAGACCATGTCTATTCACTAATCAAAACCCAAAATTTGAATTCCATTATCGGCTCGTTGGAAACAACGTTTCCCTATTCGTCATCAATTAAGTCTAATGCAGCATTCGTTTATTCGTGGCGGAAAAAATAAATAAATTTTTCCCCGGACAACAATGATTCTCAAAGAAGAATTTTAAACAGGCTCTAACATGAGTTTGGAAGAAATTGCATAAAAAAACAGTTTCGCGCAAGTTTTTTAACTTCAAGACATCTAACACAATAAATAGCGAATCATTGACTGATGTAGTAAGTGTTGCGGCATTACAAACAGGGAGCCCTGAAGCTTTCGCATTGCTCGTGGATCAGTATTCGGATAAAATTTACAGGTTGGTTTTTAGCATTGTACAACGGCAGGAAGAAGCAGAAGACATTACGCAAGAAGTCTTTACGACGGTTTACACTTCGGTTGACCGCTTCAAAGGTGATTCATTGCTTTCTACCTGGATGTATCGCATTGCGGTAAACAAATGTCAGGAATTTCTCCGAAAACAATCGCGCGGAAAACGATCCGGCAAACATGTTACCTACGAACAAGTGCAAGGAAGCTCTCAACAAATGAGTTCGGCCTACATGCACCCCGGAATGGAATTGGAAAATCAGGAACGCGGACTGATCCTTTCAAACGCTCTGAACCAATTAACGGAACAGCAGCGAATTGCCTTCACCATGAACAAAACAGAAGGTTTTTCTTATGAAGAAATTGCACAGGCCATGAACCTGTCGAAATCATCCATCGAATCGCTGATTTTCAGAGCAAGAAAGCAATTGCAAGTACTGCTGGCAGCTTATTATGATGAACACATTAACCGATAATTTTTTTGCGTCATGGAACCAAAAGAACAATGGATAGAAGAAACACTCAATAGCCTCGACGGAATGAAGCATGTAACTGCATCCGAGGCGTTGAAAAACCGATTGAAAAGCATTCCGATTACCATCAGTCCGGGTATTCGGGTAATGGTGCCTAAACAATCGATTTGGCTGGCAGCAGCAAGCATTGCACTCATCATCGGGATCAATATTGTGGCCATCTACACCACACAACAACAAACTGCTGATGCCGAAACGGTTGAAGCTGATTATTTCACCTATCTCAATCAATTGTGATGGAAAAAACGCGCTTTTATAAATTGGTCATTCTGGTATTGGTTATCGTGAACTTAACGACACTTTACGTTTACTGGAATAGTTCTTCATCGGAGGAACGTCATGGTCCGCCGCCACGCAAAAGTTTGGTTGCCGTGCTTTCCCTTACCGGAACGGCTAAACAACGAGTAACACTTCTTGAAAAGGGTCATTTCCATGTAAAAGACTCCTTGATTCATGTGAGCCGCAAACTTCACGAAGAATTGTTTGTGTGGTTTAAGGATGATTCCAAAGACAGCACGGCCATTCGAAAACTGATCAATCACATTGTAGAGAATCAACGCGAAACCGAACAAATGACCTTTGATTATTTCAAAGAAGTGGAAAAACTGTGCACTCCGGCGCAAAAGAAAAAACTGCAGAAAGCCATTCACGGTGCACTTTCCCGCCTTAATGGTCCGCCACCACATCATCGACGAAAAGAACACCCTTAAACGCAAGTTTATACTTAGAATATCATCCAATACTTTATAAAACTAAAAACGATGAAAAACACGTGCCTTGGAATTGCTTTGGTTCTCTCCACTATGAGCATTGCGCAAAGTCCAGCCATTACCTCTTGGCTCATTAATACCACAAACGCTACCGGAAGTCATTATGTTTCGGGGAATGGCACACCAATTTCCGATGCCACGTTGGCCAATGTTCAAACGGTTCAATATTCGGCAAGTTGGGTCTATGTTTCTACAAAAGGCATTCCTACTTATCCGACAGGGCCTTTTTTAGATGGTAATCCATCGTTGGCAACTTCACAAAATGCCATCTTCAAATTCCCGCTTTCACCAGTAGAAAACACCGGAACTCCAACAGCCACAACAGGTGGAAACATCGGAGTATTCATTAATGGCGTTGCCTTGTTTGACTACCGCGACGGCGTTTCGTGGAAAAATTCAACAGGTGCTTTAGCAGGCGGTCCACTTGGTGGAATGGGTGATGGTATTTGGAACCGCGATGCAGTAGTAGCTGAAATGGCAGGTTTCGACTGTTCGAAAGGTCATCCGGCTATGGGTAATTACCATCATCACCAAAATCCAAGCGCCTATAACCTTGATTTGGTTGTAATTTCAAACATCTGTGATATTTATGCTGCCGACGGTTTATATGCTATTAACGCCACTACTCACTCGCCACTCATTGGTTTTGCCTACGACGGGTTCCCGATTTACGGTGCTTATGGTTACAAAAATACCGATGGAACAGGTGGTATTGTGCGCATCAATTCAAGTTACCAATTAAGAAATATTACCACAAGAACCGTTTATGCCGATGGTACAGATGTTACAGACGGGCCACCTGTAAACGGTACGTACCCGCTTGGTTTATTCCGCGAAGATTACGAGTATGTTTCGCATGTAGAACCGGAATACCTGGATGAACACAACGGTCGCTTTTGTGTGACACCCGAATACCCGAACGGAACTTATTGTTATTTCGCAACGGTTGATGACAACTGGAATTCGGCTTATCCGTATGCTGTTGGTCCTACATTTTACGGTGTAAAAACAGCTGCTAAAGTCACAACCATTTCAGAAACCGTTACAACTTACGATCCAAGCTCAGCCGGACTAGATGAAAACACAAACGTGTCATTCAACGTATTCCCGAATCCTTCAGCCGATGTGGTAATTGTGCAGGCATTTGGTGCTCACCAACGCGACATTGCCGTTGAATTGTGGGACATGAACGGTAAATTGATCCAAACACAATCCATTCTTCAGGGAAGTACCATTTGTTATTTTCCGGTTGCCGACTTGCAAAGCGGAACGTATATCATCCATGTTCAGGGAGAAGCCACAACGAAAGATTACTCGATAGTGATTGCTGAGTAAATAAGTATAATAACAAAAATAAGCGTGGGTAGTAAGTTGCTCACGTTTGTTTTGTTTAAGGTTGGTCTGTAGGCCAATGAAAATGGACTTCTTTGAAAATTGTAAAATTGTAAAAGTTGCCAATTTTAAAAGTTTACGCTTTTAAAATTTTAGAATTTTCTCGCCATTTTTTCGCAGAATTTCACACTAAAATTTCCAAATTGGACAAAAGTACAATTGCCCATTTGGCAAATTTGGAAATTTGGAAATTTGGAAATTTTCCACTTTGCTCTTGAAAATTTGGCAATTCTCCAACAACCAAAACCTCACCATTCATTAGCCTATCTCAATCAAGTTAACACCTCCCGGCTAATAACTCCCTCTACCTATGCGTATTCACAATACCTTTTGATCCTACCTTCGTTTGGTGAAAAAGGTCATCATCATTATTCTGAGTTATTCACTTGTTTTTGTTGTGGGGTACCTCACAGTGGGGATCATTCTGCATTTTGCAAAACCGGAAGTGAAAATGTTGCCTGCATTTATTGAAAATGCGCTGCCCGAAGTTGAAAAAGAAGACCAATTATCGTTACAACAACAGTCGTTAGAGGGAATGGATTACCGTTTGCTTACTCCTGCCGACTTCGACACCACCGTTCCAATTTACTTCAATGAACATTACAATGAAGAAAACGGCATCTTTTGTTTTAGAGGAAACGCGCAACGCAATCGACCGACACGAGGTACAATTTCCGGAAAACCAACAACAATTGAACTTGATTGGGTGTTTGAAACTGCCTACGATTCCCGAATGACCGATTTCGGTGTTTGGGGCGGCGGAAGTGGATGGACGGGACAACCCTTGGTCATTCGCTGGCCCGAAGAACAACGCAACCGATTATTTGAGCTCGATCCAACTTACTTGAATCAAGAGCACTTTAAGGAAGTAATTGTTGGTTCATTGAGTGGAAATATTTATTTCCTGGATTTTGAAACCGGAAAAGCAACTCGTCCGCATTTGAGCATCGGCAACCCGATCAAAGGAACGGTTTCGGTTGATCCGAGTATGAACGGGCTCATGACTGTGGGACAAGGAATTCCCAACGGTGACCGGTTTGGGGCATATTTGTTTGATTTATTCGCCGGTAAAGAAATGGATTATCGAGCTGGGATGGATCCGACATCGCGCCGCTTATGGGGTGCACACGATAGCAATCCGTTGTTTGATGCCGAAACGGGAGCATTGTTTTGGCCCGCTGAAAACGGACAGATCTACAAAACGATCATTTCCTCTGACAGAACCTTCGGTGCTACTCAAAAATTCAACTACGGTGTGCAACAACACCCAGATCTTGGATTGGAAGCCAGCATGGGAGCATTCAAAAACCTCGGGTTTTTCGGTGACAATGGAGGTAATGTGTTTTGTTTGAACCTCACCACCATGCGACCCGTGTGGTTGTTCGACAATATCGACGATACCGATGCCAGTTTGGTGATTGAAACCGAAGGAAAAACACCTTTTCTGTATTTGGGGAATGAAGTCGATAAACAAGGCCCTACCGGAACAGCTTACATCCGGAAATTAAATGCCTTGACCGGCAAGGAACAATGGCACTTTAGCAGACCTTGCAGCGGTTCAAACGTTGGTGGAAAAGCCAATAGTGGTGGTGTCTTAGCAACTGTACTTCCGGGCAAAGAAAAAGCAAAGGGACTGGTATTCGGGATTTTTTCGCGTCCCAACGGCACCATGAAAGGCGAATTTGTAGCCATTGACAAAGAAACGGGTAAAGAACGCTATACCATTCCAATGGATGCCTATTCATGGGCTTCACCTATTGATCTTTACGATAAAAAGGGTAATTGTTACATCTTCTTTACCGATGTATACGGTACTATTTACCTGATTGATGGTGTTACCGGAGCAATCATTCATAAAGAAAAGACGAGTTATGTGTTTGAATCATCGCCGGTAGCATGGGGCAACCGCATTGTAGTAGGAACACGCGGAAAAACGATTTTGAGTTTTTTGGTGAAATAGATAACTTGAGTTTTGGGAAAAAAGTGAGCGACCCTTGGGTTAGGAGGGCCGCTCGAGAAGTGAATAGTGATCTGTATTTTTAATTCATTCAGATCAGTTAAAAAAACAGCAGACTGCCTTAAGTGAACAGTGGTGAAAATCGTGGGTTACTTGTCGAAAGACATAGGCGTCAATGTCTTAAAAAAAGCAGCCTGCCGTTTGTATCATTTAGTGGTCAGCTTTCCACCTTATCGTTCGTTCCAAATAAGATGAAAAAACTTCCTTAATCTATCTTGGTTCATTTGCCAGAAGTTTTCTACCGCTCCCGACGAATTACCGACTTTCATTACGCAATACGTTAATTGGTCTTTATCGCAATCTAATTGATGGCACCAGAAATCGACATCTTGCATGCTTTGCAGGTCAATTTTACCCGGGGCAGAAGTTAAAGTATCGAACGTTGTTGTCATCACTTATTAGTTCAGTTGTTCATATGACAAATGTATGTGACCAATACGTACCAAACAACCGTATTTATACGGTATTTTCACTGCGGTTTACCGCAATCATTTTTGCGGTAAACCACATTTTTCAAAACACCCATACCCATTAATAGTCTGATAAATAGTGGATTGTGTGTTTTTTAACAAATGAATCGTTACGTTTACCAATAAAGCACCGAATTGCGGGTTTTCAAAATCGCTAATATTGAAATGAACTAAAAAAATCTATTGTTATGGCGTTTAATGGAACAGAAGGAGGGCCGATCACCCTCGCAGCAGCATCGGAAATGACAGCATGCTACAGAAAATTGCACCCAAATCAAACTGAAGCGCATTTTTTCGGAAGAGACACGATTCTTGCGTTATTGAATCAAACTGGATGTGTGGGAATTCGCGCTTATTATGGTGACAAACCAAATGGTGGTAAAGAACTTATTTTAGTAGGTGTAGATGCTAACGAAAATGATATGTTAGATTTGATTATGGACATAGCAAAACCATGTCCAACATATTGTTCAAATGGCAACCCTTTAAATGGTAGATGATAAGCTTAGCTGACATATCAACTTATTCCATCCTGCTTCCGAGCGGGATGGTTTTCATACCAAATAGAAACCATGATAAATCAATTTATCTTATTAAGATTCTAATCATAGTCAATCTAGTCCTCAACCTATTCAACGAATATTACATTTCAAATTACTACAAAAGCGCAGACAAGAATAATATGTTCTTGTTCCATTTTTTCACTCTTTGTGAAGGTGTTTTGCTTCTGCTCTATTTCCGCTCATTTTATATTGAAAAAATGATCCGATTTGTATTCTTCACTTTACTAATAGCCTTTTCTTCTCTTGTTTTTATCAATCTTTTTTTCTTCGAACCTATTCGTGAATATCCTTCAATAACTAGATCGATTGAATGCACATTGATTATGATTTTATGTCTTAGTTTTTTTGTCAGACTCTTCAAACAATCAGACATCAGTAATCTTTTAAAATATTCACATTACTGGATGGTCTCTGGGTTTATTCTTTATTTCGCAGGGACATTCTTTATGAATATTGTTGGTCAATTGGTATTACAGAAAAACAATCTTGGCTTCAATGTTTATGACATCCACTCTATTCTCAACATATTTCTGAATATTATTTATACCATTGCATTATGGATGAGCAGCAGACGCTTGATCTCGGCACAGTAGTTATCCTAGGCACTATGGGTATGATCATTCTCGCAATGGGGGTGGTAGTGTTCTTTTTTATCTACCAACGCCGCATGATTGCCAAACAAAACGAGCTCACAATGCTCGAACTACAACACCAAAAAGAATTGATGGGCGCTGTGATCCAAACCAAGGAATTGGAACAACGTCGCATTGCACTCGAATTACACGATGATGTCGGTTCTACGCTTACTGCTATTAAATTCTCGGTTTCCAGCTTCACAATCGGAGAGAAAGACAAAGAACTACTCAACAACAATCTTGCCGACGCCATTCAAAAAGTACGACGCATCTCCAACGATTTATTGCCTTCTATACTGGAAGAACTCGGATTGGTGACAGCTGTGAAAAGCCTCATCAAAACCCTTAGTGACAACAAAGCACTCACTTAC
>JBILJP010000261.1:0-7504 GCA_044377135.1 Fluviicola sp. | reverse complement strand
ATCTGTAAGAATCACTGTTTGAGACAACGATGATTGAACGGTAAAGACACCTTTATTCGGATTCGGGAATACCGAAATGTTTTCCACAAAAACAAGTAGTTATTCAGCTAAACGCCTTGCACATTTTACGCATAAAAAAATGGAGCGTCCAAATTAGAACGCTCCATTTACAAGTAAAACTTATTGGAATTATTTCACCAACTTCATTTCGTTTACGATGTTGGTTGCACCGTAAACTTTATCAATTAACCATAAGGTATAACGTACATCCAAGCTAATTGTACGTTGAATATTCGGTTCAAAGTAGATATCACCAGACATTGCTTCCCAGTTACCATCAAAAGCAGTACCGATCAATTCACCATTGCCATTGATAACCGGAGAACCTGAGTTACCACCTGTAATATCATTGTTTGACAAGAAGTTCACCACCAATTTACCGGTTGTTTTATCGGCATACTGACCAAAGTCTTTTTTCATCCACACTTCTTTCATGCGCGGATCAACGTTAAACTCAGGATTAGACGGATCTTCTTTTTTCATCACACCGTCAATGGTTGTATAGAAATCATACTTCACAGCATCACGCGGTTCGTAAGCCAACACGTTACCGTAAGTCAAACGCATTGTAGAGTTTGCATTCGGGTAGAATTTCTTGTTCGGTTGCATTTTACGAACTCCGTCAACAAACAAACGGTTAGCGCGTTGCAATTTCTCGGTTGCTTCTTTTACCGAAGCCTCGGTAGTTGCTTTCACGAATGCATCATCCAAATCTTTGATCAGGATAAACAACGGATCTTGTTTCAAAACAGCCTCATCGTAAGCAGCCATAAATGCGTTAAAGCGTTCTTCGGAAGCAAAGATTGAGTTGGCACGCAAACGCGCCATAAAAGCACTTACACCTTCTTCCGTAAGGCTTTTCGCCAATCCTACTCGTTGTGCAGCCGGAATATCGCGCAAGTACATTTTCAATACTTCTTCCAATGTTTCCATTTCGATATCCATTGAACGTTCTTTGTAGAAAGTTTCAGCTTGATCAATGGCACTTGCCTTCATTTGTTTCGCACGATCGGCATCTCCTTTTGCAGAAGCATCCAACGACAATTTCAACATATACGCCAAAGAATTAATATCTACCTGACGCACAAATTCACTTTGGTACACACGTAAATAAACAATACTATTGGTAGTTGTAAACGCTTTATCAATATCAGATAACACATTGTCGTATTCTGCCTTGCCTTGTGCAAATTTCAAGAAATCAGCTTCAACAGAACGTTTTTTATCTGCAACACCGTTTGCTTTCAATTGTTTGGTTTGACCGATGAAGTACTTCCAGTAATTGGCAACTTGCGCGTATTTGGAAGAATAATTCAAACGAACAGCAACATCTTTGTCCATGTATTTTTTCATGATTTCCAATTTCTTGGCACGAACATCCACAATTTTAGGTTGCTCCAATGAAACTGCTTGCTCAACACCGTAAGAAGTCAAGTAACGGTTTGTTCTACCCGGAAAGCCCATAACCATGGCATAATCACCTTGTTTCACACCTTTAATGGAAACAGGAAGAGAATGTTTCGGTTTGTAAGGAACGTTATCTGCACTGAATTTTGCAGGTTTGTTGTCTTTTCCGGAATAAATACGGAACATAGAGAAATCGGCAGTATGACGCGGCCATTCCCAGTTATCGGTATCACCACCGAATTTACCGGCAGATTGTGGCGGAGTTCCTACCAAACGGATATCTGTAAATGTTTCTTTTACGAATAAGTAAAACTCGTTTCCATCGTAGAAATCGCGAACAAAAGCCTCGTAGTTGGTACCGTTTGTAGCATCTTTGATCAAGATATCACTTACTTCTTTGATTTTTGCAGCACGTTGAGCGGCAGTCATCGAATTGTTCAACTCTTTCAAAACGGTAGCTGAAACATCTTCCATGCGAATCATGAATGTAGCTGTAAGTCCCGGAACCGGAATTTCTTCTGCATTGTTCTTTGCCCAGAATCCGTTATCCAGGTAGTTTTTTTCGGGAGTTGAAGCACCAGCGATTGCATCGTAACCACAGTGGTGATTGGTTAAAATCAAACTTTGGTTCGAAATTATTTCACCTGTACAAAAACCGCCGAAAGAAATCACAGCGTCTTTTAACGATGATTTATTGATGGAATAAATTTCTTCTTGTGACAGCTTCAAGCCATGCTTTTTCATGTCTTCGTAGTTTCTTCCGATCAAAAACGGAAGCCACATACCTTCGTCGGCACGTGCGGAATTCCCAAAGGAAAAACCGAAAGCGACAACTGCAATTATTAGTTTTCTCATTACTGTTTTTGGTTTATTATTGAGGAGGGCTAAAGATAATAACTTTTCAGAATTGGGGTATTGTCAGAGTTTATAATTCTAGGATGCTTGATTTTTGAGGTTGAATGTTTGATTAGATTCAGGTGGGAAACACGACTTCAGGGACACTTTAATTGAAAATGTAAAATTGAAAATTGAAAAGGAATTACCAATTCCAGATTTTGGTTGGAAGAAGGAGAAACTAAATTAATCGAAGCATGATCTCATCAAAAATCAAGCATTAAGCATTCAACATTATCAAAAGAAAACCTAGACCAAACGAAGATTTACTCCCTCATCAAAAATCAAGCATCAAGCACCGTGTCCGCCTTTGGCGTGATTCAACATTATTTTATGTTAATCCACTTGTATTTCATCCAAAAACAACCACGTAGCGCCTCCTGCACCTAAATGCCAATCAGGACAAACACCGTAGTTTTCAACCCGAATGCGGATATATTTAGCTGTAACCGGCGGGAAATCGATTGTAAAACGATGCGAAGCCGCTCCTTCCAAACGATCACTGACTTTCGTGTTTTGAATGATTCCTGCTTTTTTGTAATTCACTCCGTCAGTCGAAATTTCAATTGTCATGGCTTTCGGATGGAAGATCCACGATTTGGTATCTTGCAGACACGAAACTACAACTTTTGAAATCTGTTGCTGTTCGTCGAGCGTAATCAACGCATCAACATTGGCACCTTGGAATCCTTGCCATTCCGTACCGCGGTAATCATCGCCACCAATCTGTCCGTCAACAAGTGTTTGATCGCCAGAACCGGAATACTGATTGGCGTAAGCCGTTTGCAATTGAATGGATTTGTTCTTGAGGTATTTCGAGAAAACAGTTGTCACAACCGGACCGTAAATTACTTGTTTTCCTTCGGTTCTGTAGATGCGTGCTTTGAGTTCGGTAGTTTCATAAAAACGATTGTTTTTCTCGGCCACAGCACTTTTTTCGGTTGGTTCTGATCCATTTGTTGTGTAAACGATTGTTCCTGTTTCGGAAGGAAGTTTATCAATGCTTACCGTGATAGAATCAGCGAATGTGCTGCTTTTCGCAATAAAATACGGCGCTGGAACAAAATCCGGAGCTACTTTTTCCTGAAGATCCAATTTATACATGGACAGAGCTGCCTGCGGATTTTCACCCATTGTAAGCTGCAGCGTACCGCCTTTTGTAATCATTTCGTGAGTAATGAATAGCTTTCGGTACTCTTCCCCGTTCCATTTAATGGATTGAATGTATTTGTTCTGCGGCGAATTATTCGTTGCTTCAATGATAAATAACCCCTCACCTGCTTTCATAGAAAGTCGGTCCATTAACGGTCTGCCGATTGCATACGTAGCCGATCCGGGACTCACAGGGTAAAAGCCCATCGCGCTCAAAACATACCACGCCGACATTTGTCCGCAATCTTCATTACCCGACAAACCGTCTGGTGCATTGTGGTATTGTTCGCGCAAGATGCGATCAACCGTTTGCTGTGTTTTTGCAGCGGCACCACAATAATTGTAGAGGTAAGACATGTGGTGAGAAGGCTCGTTACCGTGTGCGTATTGTCCAATCAAACCGGTAATATCCGATTGTTCTCGCCCAGACATCACGGATGACGATAAAAAGAGCGAATCCAGGAAACGTTCCATGCGTCTTCCACCACCTTTCATATCGACCATTGCAGCAATATGATGCGGAGCGCCCATTGAATATTGCCAGGCATTTGCTTCGGTAAAGTGCTGATTTACTTCATTCGGTTTGAAATTAGGTAACCACATTCCACCTTTTCTCGGTTGAAAAAAGCCCGATTCCGGATGGTAGAGATTCATCCAATTTGCAGCCCGAAGTTGGTATTCTTTTGCTACTGATTCGTTACCCAATCGCTTAGCGTACTGAGAAATACACCAATCATCGTAAGTATATTCGAGTGTTCTTGAAACGGATTCGGCCTCGTCACTTGCAGAAATAAAACCTTGAGTTCCGTATTGTTTCTTGCCGAAATGATCAAATTTCGACGTCGCAACCATGGCATCCAATAATTCATTTGCATGGAGGATTTTTATTCCTTTAGCTTGTGCATCTGCAATCACAGAAACGGCATGATAACCGATCATGCAATTGGTTTCATTGTTTGATAAAGTCCAAACCGGCAACAATCCTGTATTGACATATTGTTGATAATAGGATTCGATGAATTGCGACGTTTTTTCCTGCTGAAGTAAGGTATACAACGGATTTGCAGCACGATAGGTATCCCAAATAGAAAACACAGAATACAGGTTTCCGGTAGTTGATTGTTGGATTTTGTCATTAAAATCGCGGTAACGTCCGTCAACATCGGTCCAAACACTCGGATGAACGTACGCATGATAAAGCGCGGTGTAAAAATTAAACTTCACCTCTTCATCACCGGTATACACTTGAATATCTGAAAGTTCAGTTCGCCATTTGGCTTGAGCAGAACGCATGTACGTATCAAAATCCCAATTCGGAACTTCTGCTTTCAAGTTTGCTGTTGCTCCCTGAATATCTGTTCCAGAAACCCCTACCCGCAACATTACTTTTTGGGTTGAAGCCGGAAATTCAAGTACCATGACATAGGTTCCGTTCTTTGTAGCCACCCATTTCGATTTAGAAAACGGAATGTTCGTTTCCAAATCGAAATAAAAATGCTGATGAGAAGCCCAACCTTCAGAAATTCGTTTTCCTGTGATATGGGTATTGCCTTCAGCATTCGCTTGAGTTTCGAGCACTTTATCCCGGTAACCCAAATCGAGGACGATGTATTTTTTTCCTTTTGCGGTGTTGAAGGTATATTCATGAATTCCGCAACGTTCAGTGGAAGTCAATCGCACATCAACATTCGGATTCGATAGTTTCACGGAATAGAACCCGGGTTTTGCTACTTCGTTTTTATGCGAGAACGATGCACCGTACCCCTTTGCTGTTTTATACGAAGGTTCCAATTTTAATTTCCCAACCTGCGGAATTACCAATAAATCGGCATAATCGGGAACACCAGTACCACTCAAATGTGTGTGGCTAAATCCATAAATAACTGAATCGCTGTAATGATAACCGGAACAACCATCCCAACCCTCGGGGCGGGTATCGGGGCCTAGTTGCACCATTCCAAACGGAGAAACCGGACCGGGAAACGTATGTCCGTGTCCGCCGGTTCCAATAAACGGATTTACATACGCCAACGGATCAACATATTGAGTTCTTTTTGCTTCCCGGCCGAGTAAATCTTCTGCTTTTTGGTCGGCAATTTTCAACTGCTCCAATTGCCCATTCACTGTAAAAACAGCACCAAGAGCAAGAAATGAGATAAGGAATTGTTTCATTTTAGCGTTTATTAATCGACTTCCAGAACAATGATGCGGCAGTTCCTAAAACAGCAGCGTTCTTATCGTGCAAGGCAGAAATTCTTATTTCAATTTCATCTTGATAAATCTTCAAGGCATTTTTTTCAAGGTAATGCTTCACTTTTTGCGCGAATTTCTCACCGCTTTGTGCTAAACCACCAAACAAGACATACGCTTTCGGATTGGAAAACGCAGCAAAATCGGCCAATGCAGACCCTAATATTTCGGCCGTATATTCAATGATTTCATTGGCAAAGACATCGCCTTTTTCGGCAGCCATAAACACTTCTTTCGCTGTGGTATGTTCGTGAATGGTAGAAACTGCTTTATTGGGAGAATCCAATTCGACAATACTTCTCACAACTCCGGTACTGGAAGCATACGTTTCCAGGCAACCATGTCTTCCGCAACCGCATAAACGACCGTTATTGATCACACGAATGTGACCGTATTCACCTGCAAATCCTTGATGACCAACAATCAGCGAACCGTCAATAAAAATACCGCTTCCCAATCCGGTTCCCAATGTAATGGTTACAAAATCAGATAAATCTTTTGCGCAACCGAATAAGTGTTCACCAACAGCAGCGGCATTCGCATCGTTTGCCAAAATTGCCGGACGATGAAATTGTTGTTCGAATAAATCGGCTATTGCAACAATACCTTTCCATTCAAGATTGGGAGCAAATTCGATGTTTCCGGTAAAAACGTTTCCATTTGGGGCACCGATCCCAATTCCTAAGATTGCTTCGAACCATGGAGTATCGGAAACACGATTGTAAATTTCGGTTACTAATTGCTCCGGCAAATGAAACTGTCTGGTTGACACCGACTCTTCAAAGAGTACATTCCCTTGTTTATCAACGATTCCGAAAGCTGTATTAGTGCCGCCTATATCAACACCCAATGCTACATGTTCAATCATAGTACAAAAGTTGGAATAATTTTTGAAAACTCGATTTAGTAAGCGATAGATAATCTGTTCTAACCACTAAAATTCCAGTCATGGTAGAACGCTTCAACAAAATCGACCATTAAACGATGGCGGCTTTCTCCCATTTCTTTTGCCGTATTCGTATGTAAACGATCTTTCAATAACAGTAGTTTTTCGTGAAAATGATTGATCGTATGGCTTTTATCCGTGCTATAAGCTTCAAATGTTTTATGATCTGATGGAAGTTGATTTGGAACGTAAAAAGGTCGATTTCGACTTCCACCAAAGTGAAATGCCCGCGCTATTCCAATTGCTCCCATGGCATCCAATCGGTCGGCATCACGCACAATTTGCATTTCAATAGTTGTAGCTGTATCGGGGATTCCTGCACCTTTGAAGGAAACTCCATCTACAATTTCGGCTACTTTGTCAATAACTGCTTCCTGGTGTCCTAAATCACCCAAAATTTGACGTGTCACCCTACCACCATCATTTAAAATTCCGCCATTCAACTTGTGATCTGAAATATCGTGTAAGAGACTGGCACAAGCAATGATCATTGGATCTCCTCCTTCTTTTGATTGAAGATGCATCGCAAGTTGGTGTACTCTTTCAATATGGTACCAATCATGATCGGCCCCATGATTGGTAAAACGAGCTTCTACAAGATTTTTAAGGATTTCTAATTGAGAAAGTTGGGATTCGGAAAGTGATTGTTGTATCATTTGAGAGTAGTAAGTATGGTGTAAAACTAGTTATTTTAACGTTTGAAATAGCCGTTTCTTAACCGTTAGAAACACTTATAACACTGAAAAACCTGGGAAACAAGAGATTCGGTTAGTCAATCATCTGTAACTGTATCAT
>JBILJP010000260.1:0-7593 GCA_044377135.1 Fluviicola sp. | reverse complement strand
CTTACGTTGGAAGTCTTCTGTGAACCGTCGTCGGGTCTTTACTAAACGAATTGTTGTTCTCATATAAATTGACTTTTGTGGTCAACCTATATCAGGGACATACATTTTGATAATTTGATGAATCTTCTTCAAAAGCCCAACTCACATCTAAGACTATTTATTGTTCCGACAACTCTCTTCTTGCCTGGATCTAATCAAAAATCCAATATTAAAAATCCGTTATGCATTCATCTTCCCCATCACTTCCTTTGTCTGCTGAAACCAATGACGACTATTGCGCGATTCACCCCTGGTCATGCGTGATGCTTCGCTTAAAATTTCGGTATAAATGGCTTTGGCTTCATCGGTTCTGTTTCTGCGCATCAAAAATTGCCCGAAAGTGAACCGTGCTTCGTAATTAGAAAACCGTCCTTTCATGGCCACAAATTCGTTTTCCGCCAATTCCAATTGACCAGTCTTTTCCAATGAAAGCGCAAAACAAACACGGGCATGCGATTTAACAAAATCAGGACTGTTTTTCACGCGTTGCGTCAACTCAATCACATCTGCATAGCGCTCTACTTCAAAATACGCTGCCATCAATTGCATCACTTCATGCGGGTTGTTTGCGAAAATTCCCGTGAGCGACGCTTCATACAACTCAATGGCTTCGCTGTACATTCCGGAATGAAGGTAGGCCTGCGCAAGCGCCATTCGATTCTCAAAAGTGTCTGAAAACTCCAGTTCACGCTTCAAATCTTTGATTCTGCCTGTAGGACGTATCACTTTGTCGAGATTGGATTGCACCACAGCAACATCCCGCTTGGTAATGATCTCCATGAACAGGTAAATCAAACACCCGATTGCCGGTAAAAACACAATCAGCCAAATCCATTGCTGTTGGTTTCCCTTACGAATACAATGCACCACACAAATGATTTGCAGTATAAGAAAAACCGTATAGTACTTTCCGTATAAACTTAAAAAATCCATTCCTTTTACTAATGTTGGATGCTAAATGTTGAATGCTTGATGATGAATTTTTTGATAATTTGATGAATCCTCTTCAAAAGCCCAACTCACATCTAAAACTATTTATTGTTACGACAACTCTCTTCTTGCCTGGATCTAATCAAAAATCGAACATCAAAAATCAAGCATTGACTAGAAGTTAAACGCCCACCGAGCCCGAATTCCCAACGGACTGATATCCGGCGTGAGATGCGTCACTCTCCAAACCAAATCAATGCGACCTACTTTGAAAATATTCTCGATCCCTACAGCCAATTCCACATAAGGAGTATCGCCGAATTTCTTGGTAAAAGTTGGTAATAACATGGCATTTTGGTGGCGATCACTGATGGCTCCATAGGTCATACGCCCCGTGGTTACCAAACGCCATTGCAATTTTTTAATGAGCGGAATGCGGTCGAATAACAAACCTTCCCAATGTTGTTCTACCAAAGCACCCACATAACGGTCTGAAATGAATTCGAAGAACGACAAGCGGTTGAACGAGTTGGTATACAACCAGTAAGATTGCGAACCTTCGTGCACTTTCAAAAACGGATACGCCACCGTTCCGAAAATATAACCGGCTGTGATCTGGTAACGCAAACGCCCCAATACCCCGACCGTGCGAATGTGCTCCATGGAAAACTCTACTTTTTGGTAGTTGTAATCGCTTCCAAACACACCTTTCACTCCGAATATGCCTTGCAAAGAAAATACCGGGTATTTAGAACGAATGGAGGTACGGTCAAACGAACCGGCAATGAATTCCTCGTCTTTTGCCCAGCGGAAACGTGCTGTGATTTCGGCTGTTTGCACTTTCGAAATACGCTCAAGTACTCCATCTGTATTGTAGCGTTCGTAATTGGCCAAACCGAGAGCAGTGTATTCTTTCCATTCCACACCGCCAAACAAAATCACGTCTTTGCCGATGTCTTTTTCGAGGTTGGACCCCACTTTAGAAACAAAAGTGAGTTTATCCAACGGACCAGTACGCAACAATGAACTAAACGTAGAACCTACCGATGCCGCCGTTGGCGAAAGCCCCAATTGTTCGATGTCGTAGTTGTAATAATTGGTCCACAAACCGCGTTTTTTCGGAGTGATATTGTACCGGACAACAGCTCCGTATTTAAAACGTTCGTCACCAAAACCATAATACAGCTTCCCTCCTATTTCAAAACGCCGCGAGAACGCATTCGATGTACGAATAGCCAAACCTGTTCTAAACTTCTCTACCGGATTTACGGCAACAAGCGAGTGTATGGAACCGATTTCTATTTTCCCCAACGGGTAATACCCCGTAGAAGCCATGTAGGTGGCATTCTTTAGGAATTTAAAGAACGGATCGTTGTTGAGGGAATCGGTCATTTCGTCAATGCCTTCTTCCTGATCACTGAGCGGAATATGCCTGTGCGCTGCCCAATAAGCATCGTCGCGGGTTTTGGCCCCTTCCTCAAATTCAACGGTATTGTCTGATTTATAAAACTCATCCGGATGCGCAGTATTGATCTCGAAATTGCGCCGCGAAGTGTACTTCCTGCCGTAGAATCCGTAGACTTCCGTTTTCTTGGTAATCTTGAGGTCGATGATCATTTTTTCTTCGGTGAGCATCCACACTTCTTTTTCTACCTGATCAAAGTGGTGTTCGAGGTACAATGCCTGTACATAATTGATATTCGCCCACGGTGAAATAGATGCTTTGATGTTTTTAACCGCATACGTGGTGTCGTGAATCCACATTTCGCCTTCAAAGGTCATATCGCCGGTGCGTTTAGGCGTAAACCGCAACTTGTAGCACCATTGGTTGTCAATAAACGTAGAATCTTCGAGGTAGAATTTGTAATACGTACGGGCAAAGTTGGCCACCGGACTCACAAACGCTTTGTTGAACAACACGATGTAGTTATCGTAGATATTAAAATCGAGGTACATTTCGCCCAAAAACTGATTGAGCTGTAGGTTTTCAACCCCTGTAATGCGCGTTGCCGACACTACTTCCTTGCGTTTTTTGGGGTTGTTCTTGAAGTTGAACTGTGAAATGTTTTCACTAAGAATCACCGGAAGATAGGTTTCACCACCGTCGGCCGAATCGAGGTAACCGAGCACCAGATCAAGGCGTTTTACCAAATCGCGCTCCGTGAATTTATCCCCGATGTTGTTGAGGTCAATCTGAATCTTATTGTACAATTCGTACCCGTAAGAACCCAACTTTTCCTTGTTATTGATGCCTTTATTAGCAATGACTTTTTTGTGCAGCGTCGTCGATGGAAATTCATCGGGCGGACGGATAAACACTTCTTCAATCTCATCTACCCGCACTTCCAATTTCACGTTCATGATCTGAACCTGGTCTTTTTGAATGGCAAGCGTCACCAGGCGGTAACCTTCCATAAACACCATGATGCTATCGGTAGCGTAATACGATTCGAGCACGTAATTCCCAACAGAATCGGTCTCTGTACCAATCTTAGAACCCTGAAATTGTACGCGCACGTAAGGCAGGAGCTCTCCGGTTGCAGCATCGGTCACACGACCACTGATTCGGGTTTGTTGAGCAAGCAAGGTCTGTGAAACACAGAGGAACGTAAGAAGTAAGCCTAGTAACCGCATAATGAAGCCTTAAAAATAGGCAATAGTAGCGAGAAAGAAAAGTGAGGAATTGTTAAATCAATTTTAGGCTCAGGTTTGGTCGGGAAGATTATGTGATGTCGAACTGATTATCAAACCTCATGATGAAGCTATGCAGTAATTTGCCACAGATGGCACGGATTTCCACAGATACACATTCGTTAACTCACATGTTATCCAGAGAATACAGAAGCACTCTTCATCTGTGTTCATAAGGGGAATCTGTTGCGAAAAATCAGTTAAATCAGAACGAAACGTTGTGGCGAAAAAAGGCACGTAATATTGCAAAATGACGTACCAAAAAATCCCACGTCATTTTGCAATATTACGTGGGATTATTAAGCTTGATTTCAGAGAAATTATTCTTGCGAAGTCAACGTTCACAAAGAGAAACCATTAATAAAATGATCTACCCTTCAGTCACCCGTTTTTTCTCTACACGCACCACTACCAAAATTCCAATCTCATACAACAAGAGAATCGGAATGGAAACGATGATCTGACTGATCATGTCGGGCGGAGTGATCACGGCTGCTAAGATCAATACCACTACAATGGAATGCTTGCGGTATTTTTTGAGAAAGCCTGATGATATGATGCCGATTTTGGCGGTAATGTAAGCCACAACCGGCAATAAGAAGAACAAACCTGTATAAAAAACGGTAGACAACACCATGCTCATGTACGAACTGATGGTGAAGTTATTCTTGATTTCTTTGGTAATTTGATATGTCCCGAAGAACTGCACACTCATGGGAGTCACCACAAAATAACCGAATAAGATACCGAGGAAAAAGAGCATGCTTACGTAAAACACAATGCCCTTCACCATTTTTTTCTCATTGGCTTTCAGTCCTGGCTTTACAAAACTCCACAGCTGGTGGAAGACATACGGAAACGAAACTACCAAACCGCCCAGGAAACTCATCATCAAACCATACGAGAATTGACCGCTCACGGTGGTACTCTGGAAGTCGACCGGAATCTCCTCCACACACATAAAGTTGAGGTATTTGCAGCAGAATTCGAACGTAACAAAATCTTTCTTGCTCATGGAAATAAAAATATTCCGCATGATCCAATCCTGGTAGCACCAAATCACAATGGCCATTACCAAAATCACCGCTACCGATCTCACCAACCGCCAACGAAGCTCCTCCAAATGCTGGAGAAATGACATCGTACCTTGTTCTTCGTTTTGCTCTTCCATAAATTCAGTGTGCAAAAGTAACGATTCATTAAAAAAGAGCGTTCAATATCTTTGTTAATTACCTTAGTTAGATGCGAATTTCATTTGAACACTCAACTCCAACCAACAATCTTCCGGTTTTTTCCATTTGAACACGCGGAAAGAAGATATATAAGGTGCGTGAAGATCATCTACTAAATAATTAGCCGCATACCGAATCACATTTCCGAATTGCAACTCGATTTCTTAACCTTAACTTATCTTAATAGTTGTTTTTTCCACTTTTATCACCTAATTTAGTCTGGTTGCCGATTTTTAGGCGACGTTCGGAATCATTTGGTTAATTTCGATTTAACATTTAATTTAGGTAACATTCTAATATTCAAACTTTATGGATCATTTGGATCTAAAAGGAGCACTTCGTAAGTTTTTTGGTTTTGACAGTTTCAAAGGGCAGCAGGAAAACATTATTACCAATGTATTAAACAAACAGAATACATTCGTAATCATGCCTACTGGCGGCGGAAAGTCACTCTGTTATCAACTTCCGGCGCTTCTTTCAGAGGGAACAGCCATTGTGGTTTCTCCATTAATCGCCTTGATGAAAAATCAGGTAGATGCCATCCGCAACGTGAGTGATCACGATTCGATTGCGCATTTCATGAACTCTTCGTTGAGTAAAACCGAGATCAACCGCGTAAAAGATGATATCCTCGCGGGCAAAACCAAACTCTTGTACGTAGCCCCCGAATCGCTTACAAAACAAGAAAACATCGATTTCTTAACCTCGGTTCCGATTTCGTTTTTTGCCATCGACGAGGCGCACTGTATCTCTGAATGGGGACACGATTTCAGACCGGAATACCGCCGTTTGCGCGAAATTTTCGAGAAGATCTCAGACGTTTCTATCATTGCATTAACGGCTACGGCTACTCCAAAAGTTCAATCGGATATTCAGAAAAACCTGAACATGACGGATGCGATCTTGTTCAAATCGTCGTTTAACCGCGATAATTTGTACTACGAAATTCGCCCGAAACGTCAGGTAGAAAAAGAAATCATCAAATACATCCGCGCTCGTGCCGGAAAGTCAGGTATCATTTATTGCCTTTCGCGCAAGAAAGTGGAAGAACTGGCTGAACTGTTGCAGGTAAATGGTATCAACGCTCTGGCCTATCACGCCGGATTGGATGCCACCACACGTGCCCGTCACCAGGATATGTTCCTGATGGAGGAAGTGGATGTGATTGTAGCAACTATTGCCTTTGGAATGGGAATCGATAAGCCGGATGTGCGCTTTGTGATTCACCACGACATTCCGAAATCATTGGAAAGTTATTACCAGGAAACAGGTAGAGCCGGTCGCGATGGCGGTGTGGGCGAATGCATTGTTTTCTACAGTTATAAAGACATTGAGAAACTGGAGAAATTCCTGCAAGGAAAACCGGTAGCCGAACAAGAAGTCGGTAAACAACTCTTAAACGAAATTGTATCGTACAGCGAAACATCGGTGTGCCGACGCAAGTTTATCCTGCATTATTTCGGTGAAGAATTCGATGAGAAACAATGTTCGGAAATGTGCGACAACTGTCGTCATCCGCGTGAGCGTTTCGAAGGTTCTATCTATGTGCATCAACTGTTGCAAGTGGTTGACGCATTGCAGGAAATGCAAAAATCGAAACACGTTTGTGCGTTCTTATCCGGTGGTGTAACGGCAGAAATCAAAAGCTATCGACACGATCAAATGCCAATGTTCGGTATCGGAAAAGAGAAAGACGAACATTTCTGGAATGCGGTGATCCGTCAAACAGTTGTGGGCGGCTTGCTTTATAAAGATGTTGAAACATACGGAACACTGAAGTTTACGGATCGTGGGCGTGCGTTTCTGGCCAATCCGGAACCGTTTACTTTACTCAAACAACACGATTTCTCACTTGCTGATGATGATGACTCGATTATCTCAGGTGGAAAAGGTGGTGCGTTTGATGAAACGTTGTATGATTTGTTGACTGATTTACGCAAATCGCTTTCCAAACAACACAACATTCCGCCGTTTGTGATTTTCCAGGAACCATCGTTGAAAGACATGTGTTTACAATACCCGATCACGATTGAAGAATTGACCAACGTGCAAGGTGTGGGAACCGGAAAAGCGCAACGCTACGGTTTACCGTTTATTGAGCTCATCAAAAACTATGTGGAAGAAAACGACATCGATCGTCCGCAAGATTTGGTGATGAAATCATTGGTCAATAAATCGGGCTTGAAAGTACAGTTGATTCAAAACATAGATCGTAAACTACCGTTGGAAGACATTGGTCGTGCACAAGGTAAATCGATGGATGAAGTAATTGAGGAAATTGAAGCGATTGTTTCTTCGGGAACCCGCGTAAATATCAATTATTACATCGACGAGATCCTGGATCCGGAAAATCAGGAAGAGATTTTTGATTATTTCTCGGAAGCTGAAACCGATGATTTGACTACCGCTTACCATGAATTGGACGGCGATTATTCCGAAGAAGAATTACGGTTGATGCGGATTAAGTTTATGAGCGAAATGGCTAACTAATTAGTTAATGTTGAATTTTGAATGCTTAATTTTTAATTGGTGTCCCAATTCAACACGAAACATCGTTCAATCCTAAAAATAACGAAGAGGCTGTCTAAAAAGTTAGGCAGCCTCTTTTAATATGGTCCAGGAATTTTGTAAATTCATGGTGCTTACACCATATATGGATTCAAAATTACGTTTTAAAGCTTTACCGTCTTCACAGAGCAGT
>JBILJP010000017.1:0-28337 GCA_044377135.1 Fluviicola sp. | reverse complement strand
AATGATACAATTGCAAACGGAACGTTTGTTGATGTGACACAAACCATTGATTACACTGCGAGTGCGGCTGACACCAACGGTTGTGTTTCTGTTGACACTATTACGGTGACATTGGCACCATTGCCTACGTTGACTGTTCCGACTGATTTGACTATTTGCGAAGGTGAATCTGTTGTGTTAATCGGAACAAGTGATTCTCCGGTATTCTGGAACGATACGATCGTAAACGGAACTACTGTCAATCCAACACAGACATCCAGTTACGTTGCCAGCACAGTTGACACGAATAGCTGTTCTAGTCAAGCAACGTTTACTGTGAACGTGAATCTGGCGACCACCGGAACAACTTCTGTTTCGGGATTGGATAGTGTCACTGTAAACGGAGTAACATATTATCAGGATGGGGTTTTCACTCAAAGCCTCACGAACGCACAAGGGTGTGATTCGGTTTTGACCATCACCGTAAGTCTTGATTTCACAGGATTGAATGAGTTGGACAACAGCTTCTTCAGTGCGGCACCAAATCCAATGAATGATTTCCTGATGGTGCGTAACCTTTCGGATCACAACGCTGACTTCATCATTATAAACATTGCCGGACAAGTCGTTTTGAGCTTTAGTACCGATGAAGCCTATACAAAAGTGGACGTGAGTTCGCTTAGTTCCGGCACTTATTTACTTGTAGATCGGGCAACCAATCAACGTAAGTTGCTGGTGAAACAGTAATCTATACCAAAAAAGACCGGATGCTTACATTCGGTCTTTTTTTATGAATTGCCAGAGCGGTCAGGAGAAGAATTGAAGGGATAAAATTCAATGTTGGGAATGTGAATCTGTAACCCTTTCCGCTTATTTGCGTAAACATTCAGGTTGTTTTTGTAACTTTGTGACATGCTGACAGTTGAGGGAATTATTGGTGATTTATTATTGCAACACAATTGTGTGATTGTGCCAACATTCGGTGGGTTTGTAACTCAACGCGTTGGTGCACAGCTCGATGCAGCAAACGGCACCATGACTCCACCACGAAAAGCAATCTTGTTTAACCGTCAACTTATCAATAATGACGGTTTATTAATTGCTTCTTTCGCGCACCAAAACAACGTTCCGTACAACGAGGCGCAACTTGCGGTTTCGGATGCGGTAACTGTTTGGGACAATCAATTGAAACACGGTCAACGTATTTCTATCGATCGTGTTGGGTTTTTGTACCTCGATCAGGAACGCAACCTCTGTTTTGAGCAAGACCGTTTTTACAACCTGTTGATGGAATCGTATGGTTTAAGCGCCATTCATTTTGTTTCCTCGGCTGATGTAGAAGCGAAAATTGCGCATGAAGCCATTCAGGAATTGGTGCGTGAAACGCTCACTGAACCTGTGGTAGAATTTCAACCTTCCAAAATAGAAGTGGTGGCTACCGAAACGCAAAATGAGGCTCCGATTGTTTCCATAAAAGCTCCGAAAAAACCGGTACGTGTTTGGCGTTATGCCGCTGCGGCAGCCATTCTTCCAATTGCGTTTTATTCGTTGTGGATTCCGATGAAAACCGATGTGTTGGAATCGGGAATGCTATCGTTGAGTGATTTTAATCCGTTTCATAAAAAGGCAGTACCGGCTTACCAACCCACAACAAAAACGTATACCGTTCCCAAAAGAGAAGTGCCTCAACCGCAGTTGGAAAATATTCCTGACGGTGTTTCGGTTTTCTCTTTCTCATTGGATGATGAAACATTTGTTCCGGTTCGTATCAATAACGAAAACACGGTGGTTTCTGATGATTCAACACCGATTGCTCAGCCAAGAACAAGCTCTGTTCCGGTAACTCCCGTTACTTCCTCAGGATCTTACATCATTGTAGGTTGTTTCAGCGATGCCAGCAATGCCAACCAATTGGTTCAACAATTGCGCGCAAAAGGGTTTGATGCTAAAATAATTCCAGGTAGCGGTTTAACACGTGTTAGTGCGGGTGATGGCGCTCAGTTCAATGAACTCAATCCGAAGTTAAAAGCTGAAGGACTAGCGGGGTGGGTGTTGAAGTAATAAACTAAGTATGATATTGTCACCCCTCTCAATCTCCCCTCAAGGGGAGAAGCAGATCCGCCACCTCTATTCATGAGGTCTTAAAAACTAAAAAACCTCAACTCCCAATTTCTTTCAATCGTTCAAAGGCCTGATCCATGCTCATCACGTTGCTATACAACATGCGTAAACGGTCGTTTTTCTCGCTGAGTTTACAATCTTTGGGTTGCTGTTGCACGTACTTGAGCACTTGTGTAAATTGGGGCGAATCGTAGTATTTTGACTGCGAATTGGCAACAAAATAACCGATCATCGTTCCCGATTTGATGACCAACCGTTCAAAGCCGATTTCCTGAGCCAACCAGCGCATTTCAAAGGAATGAAATAGCTCTTTCACCAAACGTGGCATTGGTCCGAAACGGTCGATGAGTTGTTGTTTGTGCTGTTCCAATTCTTCGGAAGTAGATAAACCATCCAGTTCTTGGTAAATGCTCAAACGCTCGGCTACATTGTTGATGTAATCTTCCGGAATGCGCAACTCGAAGTCGGTTTCCAAGACACAATCGCGCACATACGACGTGAGTTGATCGGTGGTGCGTTCGTCGAACAGATCTTTGAATTCTTCTTCGCGCAATTCCTCAATCGCTTCGTTGAGAATTTTCTGGTACATCTCGAATCCGATTTCGGAAATGAAGCCGCTTTGTTCGCCACCGAGCAGGTTTCCGGCACCACGAATGTCTAAATCTTTCATGGCGATGTTGAAACCCGAACCCAAATCGGAGAATTGCACCAACGCTTCCAGACGTTTGCGTGCTTCGGAAGTAAGTAAACTAAACGATGGCGCGATGAGGTAACAAAATCCTTTTTTATTGGAACGACCAACGCGACCGCGCAACTGGTGCAAATCGCTCAACCCGAAATTGTGGGCATCGTTGATCAGGATCGTATTGGCGTTGGAAATATCAATTCCCGACTCAATGATTGTGGTAGCCAGCAACACATCGTATTCGCCATTGATGAAATCCATCATGATTTTTTCGAGCTGCTTTCCGTCCATTTGTCCGTGACCGATGCCTACGCGAACTCCCGGACACAAACGCGTGATCATACCGGCAATTTCTTTGATATTCGACAATCGGTTGTTCACGAAATACACCTGTCCGCCACGGCTCACTTCATAAGCAATGGCATCGCGGATGATTTCTTCGTTGAATTGAACAACTTCGGTCAATACGGGTTGTCTGTTGGGCGGTGGCGTATTGATAATGCTCAAATCGCGCGCACCCATCAATGAAAACTGTAAGGTTCGCGGAATGGGAGTTGCGGTAAGCGTAAGCGTATCAACGGTTGCTTTGAGCGTTTTGAGTTTGTCTTTTACCGCTACGCCGAACTTTTGTTCTTCGTCAATAATGATGAGTCCGAGATCTTTGAATTTGACACGTTCTCCCACAATTTTATGGGTTCCGATCAGGATATCAATTTGTCCTTTTTCAAGGCGTTTGAGCGTTTCGGTAATTTCTTTGGCCGATTTAAAGCGGTTGACATAATCTACCGTACACGGAAATTGTTTCAAACGTTCGGCAAACGACCGCGCGTGCTGGTGACACAATATGGTAGTAGGAACCAACACTGCCACTTGTTTGCTATCGGCTACGGCTTTAAACGCAGCACGAATGGCAACCTCGGTCTTTCCGAAACCTACATCACCGCAAATAAGCCGGTCCATCGGAATGGGTTTTTCCATGTCTTCCTTGATGGCTTGCGTGGCTTTGAGTTGGTCGGGCGTATCTTCATACATAAACGACGCTTCCAACTCGTTTTGCAAATAGGTATCGGGTAAAAAAGCATATCCGGGCTGACTGCGACGCTTGGCGTACAATTGAATCAAATCGAAGGCCAATTCCTTGATTTTTTTCTTCGTCTTTTGCTTTAGCGTTGCCCAGGCTTGTGTACCCAATTTGTTCATTTTGGGCGCAACACCTTCTTTTCCGGTAAATTTTGAAATGCGGTGCAAGGAGTGAATACTCACATAGAGCACATCACCGTCGCGGTAAACCAAGCGAATGGCTTCCTGCTGTTTGCCGTTCACATCAATGGTTTGCAAGCCCGAAAACTGCCCCACACCATGATCAATGTGCGTAACGTAATCGCCTTTTTGCAGGTTGTATAATTCTTTGAGCGTAAGTGCTTGTTTGGCCTGACGGAATCCTTCTTTGAGTTTAAAACGGTGATAACGCTCGAAGATCTGGTGATCGGTATAACACACCAATTTCAGTTCAGGAGCAATGAATCCTTCGTGCAAGGCAATGTTCATCGGCACAAATTCCACTTCGCCACCTATATCTTCGAAAATCTGGTACAAGCGCTCAATCTGCTTGGGTTGATTGGAAAAAATGAGGTTGGTAGATCCCTGGTTTTTGCGCTGAATGAGATCCGTTTTCAGCAACTCAAAATCTTTATTGAAAGCAGGTTGCGGTTGAATGTTGAACGAAATAACGCTTGTTGCCTTGAAGTGATAATCTGGTCCGAACTCAATGGTTGAACATTGTTTCAGTTGCGTTTTCCAATCGGCGGGATGCATGTACAACTCGCTCGGCAAGCTATGTCGAATGGTATCTTTGTTGAGTTTATCGTAGGTTGCAACCGCTTTTTCGTAATCTTTTTCGAGGGCTTTTTCCACTATTTCGTGCGAAGCAAGCCAGATTGTGGTGTGTTTCCCGATGAATTCCAAAAAGGTTCCGTTGCCGTCGAGCACCAGTTGCTTTTGCACATTCGGTACGATGGAAAAATGGGTGTGTGTGCTGATCGACAACTGCGAAACAGGATCGAATGTACGAATGGAATCGACCTCATCTCCGAAAAACTCCACCCGAAACGGATGGTCATTGGAAAACGAGAAAATATCCACGATTCCGCCACGAATGGAAAACTGCCCCGGTTCGTACACAAAATCTACCCGCTCAAAGCCATATTCCATCAGCAATTCGTTGAAAAAATCGATGGAATATTTCTTATTGCGCTCCACACGCATGGTGTTTTCGGTGAGTCGTTTTTGGGTGGGAACCCGTTCAAACAAAGCCTGCGGATAGGTAATGACCCAGCAATTGCGACCGTTGTTGATTTTCTCTAATACTTCGGCACGCGCCACCACATTGGCGTTATCGGTTTCTTCGAGTTGATAAGGAGCGCGGTAAGAAGCAGGGTAGAACAACACCTGACTTTCGCCCGGATAAAGTTGCTCCAAATCGTTGAGAAAATACGCCGCGGCTTCTTTGTCCTGCAACACAAACACATGATGTCCGGGCACTTGTTCAGCCACGGCAGCAGCGGCCATCGATTTCGAAGAGCCTACCAACCCTTTCCAATGAATGCGAACTTCGGCTTCCTGCAAGGCATTGGCCGTTTGATCGATTCCGGGAAGTCGTTTGAAAAGTGCTTTGAATTGTGTTTGTTCCATTGTGGGGATTGCGTCGTTGTCTGTCTATAACCCGAAAAAAGGGTGTTTTGTTTGGTGATGCAAAGATAGGGCAATTTTGAATTCAGAATTAGGAATGCTGAATGCTGAATTAATTGAAAAAGGGTGATTCTACTAAATCTTGAGGTTTCAATTTGAAACCTCAAGTTGGGGCGTTGTGCTTGTTTGAATGACCAGAGTCTTAACACTACTCTTTTCCGGCAAATGGATTTAGTCAGCTTTGCTTTACGAAAACCTGTTGATTTGATAACATTGAACCAATGGTTTTTCTACTCAAAACAAGCTATCTGCTTCATTTAAAGTGTCCACACCTGAAAAACGCACTAATTGCAAGGCTAATCAATGATTAAAGTTGCTTTAATGAGCAACACTTATACGATTGTGACCTTTGTGAAAACTTTCAACAATGCGTTCATTCGTTTATTTTTTGTGTTGTTCAATCGGATTTTTGGTAGCTTCCTGCCACGAAAAAATTCCGGCATCCGATGCATCCATCACCATTAAAGGTTCCGACACGGAATACCCGCTTGTAAAACACCTTGCGGAAGAGTTTAGTAAAGATCAATCGTTTGCGATAATGGTTTCCAGCGGCGGTACAGCTGAAGGATTCAAAGCACTTTCCATGGATGAATGTGTGATCGCCAATGCATCGCGCAGTATCACGGAAGAAGAAGCGGCATTCAACACGAAGAAAGGGCATTTACATTCCGAAATCGTGATTGCCATTGATGCTATTGCCATTATTACCAATCCGAAATTGGGAATAGACTCCTTATCTACCTTGCAATTGGCTAGAATTCTCGATGGAACGTTTACCAATTGGAAGAGTTTAGGCGGTCCTGATGTGCCAATTGTAGTGTTTACGCGAAATGAAGCTTCGGGAACAAATGCATTTATTCGCAACCAATTTTGCAAACAAGGTTTTCCGAAGAACAGTGTTACGGTGAAAGACAACGAGGAAGTCATCAAAAAAATAAACAAACATCTGGGTGGCATTGGTTATGTGGGATCGGCTTCTATCAGAGAAAAATCGGGCGCACCGAGTGCTGATGTTTGGGCCATGAATCTCTACATTGAAGGCAGTAATGCTTGTTCGCCATTTCAGGAATTGTCTGTAATCAGTGGTGAATATCCGTTGGTGCGACCTTTGTACCAATACATCAATGACCGAAACAATAAATGGGTGCAAAAATTTCTTCACTTTGAACTTTCGGCCAAAGGACAACAATTGGTGAAACGTTATGGGTTTTATCCGTTGACTTCTAATTATCAGGAGCAGAATAAACGAAATGGGTTTGAGTAAAATGCGTCTTAAAACGATAAACCGCTTCGTTGTTTTCGGAACTCACGTCAACGACTTCAGGTGAGTTATTCGATGTTAATGGGTGTTACTTCCTCCGGAATCATCTCCCAATAACCTTCATAAAATGATTCGTTGAACACTCCCCTTACATCATCAAGGCTGTGTTTGTTGTTAACTACAGTATAGGTTCCAACAAATTTATGTTCTACGTCATCCCAGGTTCCGAAGTATTCTACTACATGGTTCTTTTTGGAATAATCAACTTCTACGCCGTAATGGTCGGTTACGTAATAATTATAAGGATACATTTTCAAGAAACTGATAATTCCATCGTCGAAGAATCCTTTTACAGTAATGACTTCATCTTTGAACGCTTCGCGCGACTCGTCATCGGTTGCCGTTCCTTCAAAACTCCCCTTATTATCGAGGACCTCCATTTGAAAATAAACGATGCGTTCGCCACCAACGAAGTTTGAATCCTGATAGGCAAACCAACCTTTGAATTTGACATGTTTCATTGAGGATCACACCACACTTTTCGCCGCTTCCAAACACGCAATGGCTTTTTCCATCATTTGTTTCGAGCCTACGAAAAACGGTACACGCTGGTGCAAACGTTCGGGTTTGATGTCCAATACACGTTGTGTTCCGGCAGTTGCCAGTCCTCCGGCTTGTTCGGCAATCATGGCCAACGGATTACATTCGTACAACAAACGCAATTTCCCTTCGGGTGACTGATTGGTTGCCGGATAAATGTAAATGCCACCTTTGATGAGGTTGCGGTGAAAATCGGCCACCAACGACCCGATATAACGACCTGAATACGGTTTGTTCGCTTCAGGGTGAACTTGCTGACAGAAACGAATGTAATCACGCACGCCTTGTTCACATTCGTCAATATTTCCTTCATTCATGGCATATAACCGTCCGGTTTCAGGCGTACGCATGTTGGGGTGCGACAAGCAAAACTCACCAATCGACGGATCGAGTGTAAAACCGTTCACGCCTTTTCCGGTGGTGTACACCAACATTGTCGATGAACCATACAAGACATATCCTGCAGCAATTTGGTCGGTTCCGGGTTGAAGCATATCTTCCAATGTGGCCAATGTTCCACGCTGCGATTTGCGTTTGTAAACCGAGAAAATGGTACCAATAGAAACGTTAACATCGATGTTGGAAGAACCATCTAGCGGATCGAACAACACCACGTATTTTCCGTTTTTAGCCACTTCATCATTAAAAGCCACATAATCATCGTTCTCTTCAGAAGCGATTCCACAAATTTCGCCACCCGATTCAAACACCCGGATAAATTGCTGATCAGCTACCACATCGAGTTTTTGCTGCTCTTCACCTTGAATATTGGTTTCGCCTTGCGCACCAAGAATGTGATCTACCAAACCTGCACGGCGCACATCGCGGCTAACAATTTTAGAAGCTACAGCGATATCATTGAGGATGCGCGACAATTCACCGGATGCTCCCGGAAAATCGGCTTGACGATCCATGATAAATTCATTCAAAGTGGTAATATGCGACATGAGGAAATTTTTAGCAAAAGTACGCAAAAAAGCTAATTTCAAGGCGCATAGACCATGGTGTTGCTAGGCAAAATTGTACTTTTGAGCCATGTTCCAAAAAATCCAATATTACTTGTTGCTGCACATCATCATTTTCATGTGGGGATTTACGGGTATTTTAGGGAAACTCATCCACATTGATGCGCTCTACCTGGTGTGGCACCGCATTCTGATTGCGTTGATTTCATTGCTCATCGGATTGTATTTGTTGAAAATGCCGATGCGCATTCCCAATCGTAGGTTGATGCTGAAAACATTGGGCGTTGGAATGATTGTGGCAACGCATTGGATTACCTTTTACATGTCCATTCAACTATCTACGGCTTCATTAGGAATCTTATGTCTTTCCACCACAACCCTGCACGTAACCTGGTTGGAGCCGTTGATTCTGAAAAAACGCTTTTCGTGGGTGGAATGCCTTTTCGGATGTTTGGTGATTTTCGGCATTTATTTCGTTTCCGATTCGTTTGATGCAAAACAAAACCTGGCGCTTATTGTGGGACTGCTTTCGGCCTTGTGTGCCGCGCTTTTTTCCGTATTCAATGCCAAGCTGGCCGAGGACGTTCCTGCTTCAAGCATCACCTTGCACGAAATGGTGATCGGTTTGGTGTTTATGACGGTGGTACTTGCCAGTCAAGGAATGTTGAACGGAAACCTGTTTAAAATGACCGGAAGTGATTTTGGTTGGTTGTTGTTTTTGGGAATCATGTGCACTTCGTTTGCGTTTTTAGCCACCATCGAAATCATGAAACGTCTAGGAGCTTTTACCGTGGCATTGAGCATTAACCTGGAACCGGTGTACACCATTTTATTGGCCATTCCAATTTTGGGTGAAAACGATTTGTTGAACAACGATTTTTACATCGGTTCGGCGATGATCATAGCTGTGGTGATTGCCAATGCGGTATACAAAGCCATCGCGCGTAACCGACAAGCTGCCAAAGAAACGAAGTTGCTGGATGCTTGAAAAATGATTCGATAAAGGGTTGCAGAAACGCACGTAAATTCGCACTATTACGTGGAATGTTAAACCATCGATTCCACAGTAAATTCAATCCCGACGGAAGACTAAAACTCCGTTCGTTCAAACTGCTGAATAAACAACAACCACTCCGTAGACTGATGTTTGTTCATCACGCGTGGGAATTTATTTTGCGATCCCAATTTGCCTTTGGCTTCCATGAAATCGTAGAATATCTTCATACTGGTGCAATTCACAATTGGGTCGTTCAGTGTTTTGTAATTTCTTACTGCGCGATAATCGTCGTTTAATTCACTCAAAATACGATCAACGGTTTTCATAACCTCTTTTCCGTCTATCGTTTCCGACGAACCAAAGTACCAACGGTGACATTGTTTTTCGGTATCGGCAAAAAGGCAAAATTCTGGAATATCGACCCCCAATTCTTCACTTGCTTTTTGAACAGCCACATTGATATTGTCCAACGACAAATGCTCTCCGACCAAACTCAGGTATTGCTTGATGCGTCCGCTAATTTTGATTTCGCGTTGTTCTACATCGGTAAACTGCACCAAATCGCCGATCATATAACGCCACAAACCGGCATTGGTAGAAATCACAAGCGCATAGTCTTCATTCGGATTTACCTCATTGATTGTAAGCGCATTGGCGCCGTCTTTGATGTTTCCGCTTTCGTCAAAATTTTCACGGTTAAAAGGAACAAATTCAAAGAAAATGCCCGATTTGAGCAAGAGTTGCATGCCTTCGCTTGCCGTGTGTTTTTGATAAGCGAAATAGCCTTCACTTGCTAAATACGTATTCCGGGTATGGATCGGTCTGCCGCATACTTTGCGCAAACGTGCTAAATATGGTTCTACATAAACCCCGCCGTGCATGTACAATTCGAGGTTGGGCCAGATATCGTGAATGTTGTTGACTTTATAATGGGCCACAATGCGTTCCATGAGCATGATGCACCAGCTTGGTACGCCGGCAATGGTACTGATATCCCACGATTTAGCCATTTCAACCATGCGATCAAGCTTTTTGTTCCAATCTTTAATGGCAGCTGTTTCGCCATCGGGTTTGGTGAGTGGCAATAAAACGATTGAGGTATGTTTTTTGAGAATCCCGGACAAATCACCTTCGATATGATTGCCCACTTTTTCCAATTTCGACGATCCACCAACGGCTAAAAACGATTTTTGGTAAAAAGCATCAGGAAGGTTGAGTTCGGCAATGGACGTAAATTGTTTAATGGAAGTTCGTTGAAAGGAGCGAATCATTTGTTTGGTTACCGGAATGCGCTTGCTTGGTGAACCTGTTGTACCGGAAGACAAGGCATAATATTTTACCACTCCCGGCCAAGCCACATCGCTTTCCCCGTCGATAGAGCGGTGCAACCATCGATCATAGAACACTTCATAATCGGTGATCGGAACTTGTTGCTGAAAAGCTTCAACAGTATCCGGAGCTTCGAGCAACTGCTGAAAATGATGATGAAACCCGAATTGTGTTTTGGTGGCCATCCGCAACAATTTGTTGAGTGTTTTCAGTTGGTCTTTATAATCCAATCCTTTGTGCACCGTTCGCTTGTAGTTCAGCTCCGTTGTTTTCTTAAGCAATTTACCAATGATGGGCATTTCTGAGTGTTTTTTACTCTGTTGTTATAACTGAGATGAGCTACAAAAATGATAAAAATAAGAACGTCATGTGCTGAATAAGATCAGTTCCGGGTAAGAATTTGTTCAGATTGAACAGAAATAAAGTGCTTCAACCGAGGTAAATCAGCCGTAAATTTCCGCGAATCCGATCTGATTTTTGATTTTTAATGTGATTTCGACCATAGAAATCACGTTAAATAACATTGAATTATTAATATTGAAATGGATAAAACCGTTTTAGCAAAATCGCTTTGCTTACTTTTGTACACTAATTATGAAACCGAATTCTCTCCTTATGGAAAAAAAGACGATTATCGTACCACATGATTTTACTCCGGTTGCAGATAATGCTTTGAATCATGCTATTAACACAGCTAAGATCACCGGTGCCGAAATTCATGTTCTGCATGTAGTTGCGAAAGAGAAGGGCATTACAGAGGCCGAAGCAAAATTAAAAGAAGTGTTGGCGGCTATCGATACAAACGTTGTTTTGCATGCTGCTGTTCGTGTTGGAAACATCTTCGATGATATCGGCGATTTTGCCAGCGAAGTGCATGCAGAGTTGATTTTTATGGGAACACATGGTCAACACGGATGGCAACACATTACCGGAAGCCATGCCTTGAAAGTGATTACCCATTCCAATGTACCATTCATTGTGGTGCAGGAAAAAGAAATCAAAGAAAGCGGTTATGACGATATCGTGGTTCCGTTGGATTTGAATAAAGAAACCAAACAAAAATTGGCCTACGTTGCCAACATCGCTACTTACTTCAAATCGCGTGTTCATATCATCACACCGGATGAATCGGATGAATTTTTGCGTCACCAGGTAAAAGCGAACATTCAGTTTTCGGTACGTTTTTTCCAGGAAAGAGGTATAGAAGTTACTACCAAAGTAGCGCCAAATAGCGGGTTTGATAAAGAAGTGGTGAAACATGCCGTGACGCTTGATGCGGATTTGATTGCCATTATGAACCTCAATCGCAATAATATGTTGGGGGCAATTACTGCCAGTCATGAGCAATATATTCTTACCAACGATGCACAAATCCCGACACTGATCGTAAACCCTGTTCAAGGTAAATACGGTAGTGTCTTGTTCAGTTGATTTCAATAACTATTAAGTCATACTAAAGTCCCTTTCTGCCTACTGCGAATGGGACTTTTTTATGAACCGAAGTTGCAACGATGCTTCCTAACACTTCTTCAAACATCTTCAAATTCACCTTTGTCGGTTTCTTTCAAACATTCATGAAAACGCTTTATAGTGTTGATATTGTCATACATAGTGCGTAAATTCTTGTCCAACACATACAGTGTAAAGCCTTTTCTGATAAGCGTTTCTACTGCATCTCGCGTTGTCGTATTGAATCCTCTTTGCATTTCACGCCAAACGGATTCTTCAACATTGATGATCAAACAGTTCATTGCGGGAAGGGTTCTAAATAATTTATTTCAATAATAACTTAAAATTTTGTAATTTTCAACAAATATATTCAAGTTTTTATCCATGCATCTTCTATTCTGCACCGATACTTTTGAAATTATGAAGGGGAGGATAGCAGAAAAAATTCGGATATTGCGCTTATCCAAGAATTTAAGTCAACAAAATGTGGCGGACGAGTTGAACTTAACTGTTGCAGCGTATTCAAATATAGAACGAGGCGTATCAGAAATCAACCTTACCCGATTGAGCGATATTGCGCGTATCTTGGATACCACACCCATTGAGCTTCTTTCGGAAGATCTAATTGCACGCGAACCCGATTTGCAGTACCAAAACAACATTAACCAACAGTTACTCTTAATGATGAAGCAACTGGAATTGTTTCAGAAACAATTAGAAGCGCTGCAACTAGAAATAGCGTTGTTGAAAAACAAGTAATTTCCGCACTTTCAAGTTCAGATAAAAATACGTTGTCTATTCATTATGAATTAGTTAGTTTTGCGCCTTAATTCATAAAAAACAACGAATGCTACGAACACATTACTACTTATTAACGGCTTTATCCATGCTGTTTTGTGTTAACCTTTGGTCGCAGGGAATTCCGAATCCGGAGATTTTATACTACAAATTTGATGAGGTTGGAACGTCGGTGACAAACTACGCCAGCAATCCGCCGGCAGGTACTGCTACAGCAACCTTAATGGGAGGTGTTACGCAAGGTTCCACCGGAATTTGTAATGGGGCTCTTATCGGGTCGGGTGTTGCTTCATTTTCCGATTATATGAATACTGGCTGGGCACCTACATTGAACTCTTCAACTCCGTGGACCCTTTCGTTTTGGACCTCTGATATCGGTTCTTCAGCTACGTTGTTCTACATTTTCGGCGATGCCAATTCCAATTCTTTCCGATGCTTTACCAATGGTGTTGCAGGAGCAAATAACTGGATCTTAAGATGTACCGGTATGACAGATGTGTACATCAACGGTGCGGCAACAGTAGCGCCTTCTATGACAACGTTCACGTTTGATCCTACTACCATGAATATCAAAGGATATTATAATGGTGTTCTCGTAACTACCGTTGCTCAGACGAATGTGCCTATCTCGGGCGCAGGACCGTTAAAAATCTGCGGATACGGTACCAATGTAGGTCTGCCGAATGGTGGTAAGATGGATGAATTCCGCTTATATGACCGCGTTATTTCTGATACGGAAATTCAGCAACTGTATACGCGTACCACAATTGATACTGTTTCTGTTGCTTCATGCGGCGATTACACCAGCCCAAGCGGAAATTACAACTGGACAACTTCCGGAACGTACCAGGATACCATTCCCAATGTATTGTGTGGCGACAGCTTGCTTACCATCAATTTAACGGTCAATCAACCGAGCTTTGATACCATTTCCGTTACCGCTTGCGATTTATACAATAGCCCAAGCGGAAATTACAGCTGGACAACTTCGGGTATGTATTACGATACCATCCCAAATGCTGTAGGATGTGATAGTTTGCTCACCATCGATTTGACGATTAACAATTCAACCAACGATACAATGGATGTTGTGACGTGTGATAGCTACACAGGTCCGAGCGGTTTATACACCTGGACAACTTCCGGCACGTATTACGATACCATTCCGAATGCTGCAGGATGCGACAGTTTGTTAACCATCAACCTCACGATCAATCAATCTACTTCAGATACCATGGATGTGACTGAATGTGATCAATATATAAGTCCGAGCAGTTTATACACCTGGACAACTTCCGGCACGTATTACGACACCATTCCGAACATGGCAGGTTGCGATAGTTTACTCACATTCAACGTAACCATTTTACAAAGTTCGACGTCTTCGATAACGATTACTTCTTGTGGTGATTATACAGCACCTGACGGAGCTGTTTATGCAGCCAGCGGAGCCTTTTTTGCTATTATTCCCAACGCGGCTGGTTGTGATAGCACCATTGCAATTGACCTCACGGTTATCAACACCGATACCAACGTAACCGTTTCAGGCGCAACACTTACTTCTGCCGTTTCTGGTGCTACAAGTTATCAGTGGATTGATTGCGCTACTCAAACACCAATTGCCGGCGCTACAAGTGCATCTTACACTGTCACTGCAAACGGCGATTATGCGGTAATGATTGTAAATGGTTCTTGTACAGTCACATCCGAGTGCACAACTATTTCCAATATTGGTATTGACGAAAACAATGTATTGTTGGTTACTGCTTATCCAAATCCGGTAACAGCCACCTTGACGGTTGAAAATTCCGATTCAAAAGCATTGACCTTGCGATTATTGGATTTTGCCGGTAAAGAAATTTCTTCACGCGTTTCTTCTGAAAAAGAAATCAAATTGGACATGAAGAATTTGGCTCCGGGAATGTACATCCTGAAAGTGATGCACAACGGTTCCGAACAAACAATCAAAGTGATGCGTGACTAAATTTTTAGAATAGACAAAGCGGGAAGGTCATCGGGTTCGGTGACCTTCTCTTTTTTAATACCGAATTCCACCTTCGCGACATAATTTTACGCCTTTTTCACCGTTAATGGCTCACAAACTGTAAATTCGCACCTCTAAAACAAACACTACATGGAAGAAAGTACTGCTGTAATGCAAGAACAACGCATGAACCTACTGGTAACCATCTGGAGAAAGCGCAAAATTTTGTTGATCGTCACGGGAGCAGCCTTCGTAGTTTCAGCTGTGATAGCTTTCTTAATGACGCCGATTTATCGTTCAACAGCCATTGTTTTCCCAGCCGCCACAAGTACCGTTTCTTTCTCCGAGCAGCGAAATGCCAAAGCGTCTTCTATGGACTTCGGGGAAGAAGAACAAGCAGAACAGTTGATCCAAATTTTGCAATCGTCTAATATTCGCGACAAAATTGTGTCGGAATTCGATTTGCAAAAACACTATGAAATCGACAAAAACGACGAAAACAAGTATTACAAACTTGTTAAAGAATACAACCAAAACATCTTGTTTGTCAGAACGCGATACGGTTCCATCCAAATTGATGTACTAGACCGCGATCCGAAGCTTGCTGCTGACATTGCCAATAAAATTGTAGACCTGATTGATACGGTGAAAAACGAAATGGTTGCCGCACGTACAATGCCGGCGTTTGAGATTAACCGACGTAAAAGAGACCAAATGGAAGCCGACAGGAAAGCCATCTTGGATCAGTTGGATACCTTAGCCGCCAAAGGAGTACTTCCGTTAGATTCCCGCGCCGGACTTTTCCAGGCTTACGTAGATGCAAAGAGTCCTGAACAACGTGCAGAGATCAAGGAAAAAATTGACATCAATAACAAGTACGGAGCCCTTTTTGACGGATTGGAATACATTCGAAACGAAAAAATTGTGAAACTGGAAGATTTCTCTGTTTCTTACGAGCAAGCCGAATCGGATGCCAATACAAAATTCAGTCATAAGTTCGTGGTAGAACGAGCGGTTGTGGCCGACAAAAAAGACAAACCAAAACGCATGATCATTGTATTGCTTTCCGTGATCGGAACGTTTATTTTCATGGTGTTTGCCTTATTGCTTCAAGATAAATTGAAAGAACTTCGCAAGCTGGCGTAGTGGCTTTTCTGCGCGAACATAGCTGGTTGCTGCTTTTCGGAGCACTCTTCATTGGGCTACTTGGTTATTCCATCTGGTTTGACCTTTGGTATGCTTACCTGATTCCGTATGCGCTGGTGGTGCTCTTCGTAGCCATTTTTTACACCGAATACACTTTTTTCTTCATCATCGCCATGACACCTTTATCGGTGAATATTGAAGAATACACCGATGGTTTCGGGTTGTTTTTACCCACCGAACCGCTGTTGTTTGGCACCATGATGCTCTTGCTCATGCAATCGCTTTATTCACGCGTGTTTCCCGATTATTTATGGCGAAATCCGATTGTGATTGTGATGATAATTTACCTGATTTGGATTTTCATTACCTCCATTACTTCCGAACAACCCGTAGTTTCGTTTAAGTATTTGCTCGCACGTTTGTGGTTTATCATTCCGGTGCTTTTTTACGGAAGCAACTTGTTTTTCGACCCCAAGAAAATTAAATGGTTCCTTTGGCTGTTTATTACCGGGATGATTCTGGTGATTTGTTACACCGTTACCATTCACGCTTATTACCGTTTCGGGGAGAAGGAAAGTCACTGGGTAATGTGGCCTTTCTTTAAAGATCACACCATATACGGAGCATTGGTTGCATTGATTGTTCCCTTGGTTTTTGCGCTTTATTTTTCAAGAAGACACACGCCATTGGTACAATTTATCCTCATCGGATTTATGGTTATCAATCTGATAGGGCTATACTTTTCGTACACAAGAGCAGCTTGGTTGAGCATTGTTTTGGCTTTGGGCGTTTGGGCGCTCATTCGGTTTAAAGTGCGCTTCAGTATCTTTTCTACTGCTGTATTAATGGTGCTCGGTTTTATCTGGTATTCCTGGGACGGCATTCAGCAAGATTTGGCGCGTAACAAATCTGAGCATACTACCGAAGAATTTGGGGAACGTTTGGAAAGCGCAACCAATGTTACCACCGATGCATCCAACCTGGAACGCATTAATCGCTGGTCATGTGCCATCGATATGTTTGAAGAACGACCGCTTGTGGGTTTTGGCCCGGGAACGTATGCGTTTGAATATGCCCGTTTTCAAGATCCGGAAAACCTCACCATTATTTCTACCAACTTTGGTGTGGGTGGAAATGCGCACAGTGAATACCTCGGACCGTTGGCCGAAATGGGATTGATTGGAATGTTGTTGGTGTTTGTGTTGGTGTTTGTTATTTTTTACTTTTCGATCAAACTGTACCACCGTTGGCCGGAAAGCGATCGTGAAACCCGCACATTAATCATGGGAATGATTTTGGCATTGACCACCTACTTTATTCACGGTTTGCTCAACAATTACCTCGATACTGATAAAGCCGCTATACCTATCTGGGGCATGTGTGCCGTATTCATTGCATTGGATGCGCGTTTGCGGGCAGGAAAAGTGAAACAGTAATTTGTGTTTGCGCCCGCCAAGTCGTCAATAACCCGTAAATTTGCGACACAAAAACACAAACAGTATGTTCACAGGAATCATTGAAACATTAGGAGAAATCGTCGCGATCGAACGCGAACAAACAAACGTACATTTTACTGTAAAATCAACCATTACACACGAACTGAAAATTGACCAAAGTGTTGCCCACAACGGTTGCTGCCTCACGGTTGTTGCCATTGAAAACGATACGTATGTTGTCACCGCTATTCAGGAAAGTTTAGATCGCACCAACCTTGGTCATTGGACAATCGGCTCAAAAGTAAATCTGGAACGTTGCATGCAACTTGGAGCGAGACTAGACGGACACATTGTGCAAGGCCACGTAGACACTACAGGCGAATGTATTTCGGTAGAAAACCTCGACGGAAGTTGGAAATATACCTTTACTTACGATGCATCCTATCCAACTGTTGCCAAAGGTTCGGTAACCATTAACGGTGTAAGTCTTACGGTAGTTGATTCCGAAAAAGGACGCTTTTCTGTTTGCATCATTCCATACACTTACGAGCACACCAACTTCCACACATTTGAAGTGGGCACCAAAATCAACCTCGAATTTGATATCATTGGAAAATATGTTGCCCGTTTGATGGAAGCACGAGAAGGTTAACAGTTTCTTAATACCTCACATATAAATCGATTTAGCATTTATTTATTGACTGAATTACAGTCAATTAATCGTTCCTTACCGTCCCTTTTTTTAATAGTTGAGGCAAAATAAAATGGTTTACTAGGCACCATTTTCATAGCTTTGCACCAGATTTCTAAAAAGAAAGAAATGATTCAAAAAAAATACTCTAAATCCGGACTGTTTGTTGCCATCATCGCAATGCTGTCTTTTTCAACAACCACATTTGCCCAGCAACTTGGTATTTACGCCTTTACAGGAAATACGTGTCCGGCGCCATTAACTGCAGTCAGTGCACAACCGGCAAACGCCGTTTTTTCCGATTATTCGCGAACGGGTGCTACCTGTACTGCGGCGGCTGATGTTTTCAACTCAACCGGTTGGACTTTGGGTGCTACACTTGATCCGGCGAAGTATTTTGAGTTTACTATTACACCAAATGCCTGTACGGTTATGAACCTCGACTCATTGAAGTTTTTACACCGTGTAAGTACATCCGGAGGGGCAGTTACCGTAGTTGTGCGTTCAAGCCTTGATGGTTTTACTGCTGATTTGCACAATGCTCCTATCGCTTCTGTTAATACAAATGTGAATTTGGGAATTGATTTACCGACTTCTTTTAACGGACTGACTTCGGCCGTTACTTTTCGTACCTATATCGTAAATATTCTTTCTATAACGGCAACTTACCGTCACGACAACGTAGCGCTAATCGGAACGGCAACTACTTATCCGTTGGCCAATTACTACCAGGATTTAGACGGTGATGGTTTCGGGAACCCTGCTGTTTTTGTAAACACGTGTACCCCTGTTGGATATGTTGCCAATTCAACTGACTGTGATGATAACAACAATCTGGTAACTAGCGGAATCATTTATTATCAGGATTTAGACGGTGACAGTTTCGGAAATGCAGCTGTCACACAAACAGCTTGTACACAACCGGTAGGATATGTAACAAACGATGACGATTGTAATGATAACAACAACCTCATTGGTGTTGCTACTACCGTTTATTATCAGGATTTAGACGGTGACAGTTTCGGAAATGCGGCCATCACACAAACTGCTTGTACACAACCGGTAGGTTATGTGGCAAATGATGACGATTGCAATGATAACAATAACCTTGTTGGTGTGGCTACTACCGTGTTTTATGCGGATACCGACAATGATACTTATGGAGATGGTGGTTCAACTATCATTGCCTGTACTCAACCTGTTGGATATGTTAGCAACGGTGATGATTGTAATGACAACAACAATGCAATTTACCCGGGAGCAACGGAAACGTGCGATGGTATTGATAATAACTGTGTTGGTGGAATCGATGATAACGTGGTTTCTCAAACGTGGTTTATTGATTCGGATAACGACGGTTTCGGAAACGGAGCTATCTCTCAAAGCAATTGCGCTCAACCGGTAGGTTATGTATTGAATGCGAATGACTGTGACGACAACAACAACCTTGTTGGGGTAGCGTCAACAGTTTATTACGCTGATGCTGATGCTGACGGTTTCGGAAATGTTGCTGTAGATTCTATAGCTTGTACACAACCGGTTGGTTATGTTGCCAACTCCAACGACTGCGATGATAATAACAACACAGTTGGTGTAGCTCAATCTTACTACCCTGACGCTGATGGTGATAATTACGGAAGTGCTGCTGCAACTGCTTTGGTAACGTGTACACCTCCGGCCAATTACGTGACCGATAATACAGATTGTAACGATGCCAACCCGAACCAATATCCGGGAGCAACAGAAATTCCGGATAACAGTGTGGATGAAGATTGCAACGGCTCTGACTTGAATACATTGGGTTCACAATTGGCGCAATATACCTTTACCGGAAACCTTTGTGCCACACCTGTTCTTGGAGTAACAGCCCAACCTGCAAATGCCACCTTTAGCAACTATTTGGCATCAGACAGTGTTAACTGTGCCGCTGGGAATAATATTATCAATTACACGGGTTGGAACACAAATGCAACGTTGGATCTTACACGTTATTATGAGTTTACCGTTACACCTGACAACTGCTACGAACTATCCTTAACGCAATTGACCTTTTTGCACCGCGTAAGTAACACAGGTGGAACCCCATTTGTACACGTGCGATCTAGCCTGGATAATTTTACAACGGATGTCTTTACAACCCAAATTACAGCACCAGGAACAGACTTCACAGAAACGGTTCCGTTGACAGGTCCGTTTGCAAGCATTCAAGGTCCGGTTTCTTTCCGTTTCTACGTTGTAAGTATTGGAACATCTGGTGCTACTTATCGCAACGATAATGTATCGCTTACCGGCTTCATTAATGCATTGCCACAGCAGACTTATTATGCAGATGCAGACGGCGACGGATTCGGTGATGCAGCAATTGATTCAATGGATTGCACGGCTCCTGCAGGATATGTTTCAGACAACACCGATTGCAACGATAACAATGCCAATGAAAATCCGAATGCGGTGTGGTACCAAGATGCGGATAACGATACGTTTGGAAATAGTGCCGTTACACTTACACAATGTACACAGCCGGCTGGCTATGTTTCAGACAATACCGATTGCGACGATAACAACGCAACCATTAGCGGTTCAATCACTTATTATGAAGATGCCGACGGCGATACTTACGGAAACAGCGCTTCAACCACACAAGCATGTTCACAACCGGTAGGTTATGTGTTGAATGCGAATGATTGTGATGATAACAATAGTGCAATCACAGTTGCTACAGATCAATTCTACATTGATCAGGACAATGACGGATTCGGTTCAACAGACGTTATCGTAACAGCTTGTACACAACCCGCAGGTTATGTTTCAAATGCAGATGATTGCGATGATACAAACAACGCCATTACACTTGGATCAACGTTCTATGAAGACGGTGATAACGACGGTTTTGGAAATGCCACTAGCACAATTGTAGATTGTACTGCACCAAACGGTTATGTTGCTGATAGCACAGACTGTGATGATACCAACAATGGTATTAACCCGGATGCAACGGATGTGCTTGGAAACAGTATTGATGAAAACTGTGACGGAACAGATGGAAACCTTGGTTTAACGGACGCAACAATTGCAACATTTAATGTCTTCCCGAATCCGGGAACAACTGCGGTTACTATTACGTTGAATGGTTCATGGAACGCCAATGTAACGGTTACGATTCTTTCGGTAGACGGAAAAACAGTTCAAACCGCAATCGGTTCTTCCAATGAAGTAACTGTTGCAACAGCTGAATTGTTACCAAGTGTTTATTTTGTTCGTGTGAGTGATGGAACACATACTTCTGTTGCACGCTGGGTGAAACAATAAACGATACTATATCTTTTTGAAAATCCTTCCATTCGAATGCGAGTGGGAGGATTTTTTATTTCCACGGAAGTTTTTGTGCTTCTATATAAGTCCCGTGGGTACGCAATATGGTAGTACAAAATCCGCAACCATTTCCCTACGGGAACATATTTGAGTTTGTTGAGATGCACTTCATCCAGGCCTAAAAAACAACAAGAGAGAAACGGGCGTCTCTCTCTTGTTCCAACCTAAACTACTACTACTTATGAAAACTAACCTCTAATTACCGTAAATCAAATTTCGCGCCAAAGTTTGAAGATCGATTCCGGTAATTAGGAATACAAAGATAACGTAGGTTTTCCATAGGTATTTTACAGCCCCTGAGTTTTTAACAAAATTTGGTGATTGTGATTTTTCATCTGTTGCACGACTAAACGGTTTTATTCCCTTATCTTTGCCCACTTATCAAGAACTCAAGGTCCAGACGACATGAAAGTTATCGAACACATTAACCAGGCGAAAGACACGCTGTTTTCATTTGAAATCCTTCCTCCGCTTAAAGGAGCAAACATACAATCCATCTACGACGGCATAGATCCGTTAATGGAATTCAAACCCCGGTTTATCAACGTCACGTATCACCGTGAAGAGTTCATTTATAAAGAACGCGAGAATGGATTGCTTGAAAAAATAGCCATTCGTAAGCGTCCGGGAACAGTTGGAATCTGTGCGGCAATCATGAACAAGTATCAGGTAGATGCCGTTCCGCATTTGATTTGTGGTGGTTTCTCGAAAGAAGAAACCGAAAACGCGTTGATCGACCTTCATTTCTTGGGTATTGATAACGTGTTGGCGTTGCGTGGAGATTCTATCAAAACCGAATCTACGTTCAAACCGCATCCTGAAGGTCACCGCTATGCCGTGGAGTTGATTCAGCAAATTGCCGAAATGAATGACGGTCGTTATTTTGTTGACGATGTGCAACTAGCGCCGACCAACTTCTGCATGGGAGCTGCCGGATATCCCGAGAAGCACTTCGAGGCAATGAATCTTTCTACCGATTTGCATTATTTGAAAGCAAAAGTAGATGCCGGAGCGGAATACGTTGTGACGCAAATGTTCTTCGATAATCAGAAATACTTTGAATTCGTAGATGCGTGTAGAGCGATTGGAATTACAGTGCCGATTATTCCGGGATTGAAGCCCATCAAAACCATGAATCACATTGCGTTTTTGCCGAAAGTGTTTCACATTGATTTTCCGGAAGCGTTGAGCAATGAATTGCTAAAATGCAAAACCAGCGCTGATGTTAATCAAGTGGGAGTCGAGTGGGGAATTCAACAATCAAAAGAATTGAAAGCCGCCAAAGTACCATGTATTCACTATTATACGATGTCTACTTCTGATACAGTGAAAAAAATAGCCAGCGAAATATTTTAACCTATGAAACAGCTTATCTTACTCATCGCATTGATTGGTCTCGGATCAATTTCAAACGCACAAACCGATACTCTTCACCTCACCAATGCGTTGGTGGTAAGCCACATGGATAATCAGGAAGACCGTTATTCCCTGGAAGTAGCTATTTCTGAAATGTTGTCGGCTAATAAGGTAAAAAATGCCGTTTCACTTAACGTTTTGAAACAAGGTGGTGATCCGCAAGTATTGATGACTGATTCTTTAACCCAAATCTTGGCGGCAAAAGGAATCAATACAATGATGCTGGTTTCGATCAGAGGATATGATAAGCGTTTCCACCGTTCAGAAAAGAAACTGACGTTGGCCGAAGATCTTTCCGCAGCCAACTTGTTTTCATTGTACAAAGACGATATTGTTTCAGTAACGCTCGAGTTTCACTTCTACAGAAACGGTGTGTTGGTTGGTTCCGACTTGTTAAAAATTGGTGCCATCAGTTCGCGTGAAGGGGTGATGAAAAAGCTCCGCAAGAAATTACCGAAACGCATTCGTAAGCACTGGAAGTAAGACGATTAGATAAATAGACTTGAGACCGATTCGCTAAAAGACGAAAGACAGGTTTTCAAAAAACTGTCTCATGTCTAACAGTCTAAGAGTCTTCTAGTCTAGTCGTTTTAACTGCTCCATCTTCACCTTTGCTTTTTCAAACTGTTGTGTTCGATCATACGCTTCGGCGCAATGCAACAAGGTTTCCTTTCCTTCGGGTTGAATGGTAAGCGAATGTTCCAGATCGGCAATGGCTTCCGAATAACGCCCCAATTTCAGTAAACAATAACCACGCTTGTCAAAAATCCGGTAATCGTATTTGGAATAACTGGTTGCTTCGGTAAACACCGGTAATGCATCTTCAATCTTTCCTTCTTGCAACAATGTTTCTCCGCGATCTAACAACACCGCCAGATTTTCCGCACGTTGTTTTAATCCCGTTTCAATGCGTTTAAAATTGGTGTATTCTTCCAATTCTTCGCCCGAAACGGATTCATTCGTCAAGATCACTGCCTGTTGTTCATCAAGAACTTGAAGTGCTTCGCACGCCGTTCGCAGGTCGGGTAACCGCCAATTTTCAGCCGTGGGTTCAACATCAACCGGCCAATATGCTTTTACATACAATCGGTTGTTTTCGCCCAACTGAACGACTTTGTAAACCGTATACTCGCCGTTTTCCTGCAGAAAAAACACATCACCTTCGCGGAATGTTTCCATCGCTTCAGTTCATAATCGCATCCAACGCATCCATGAAACGCGCGGCTGCAACTTCCAAAATTTCGTCGGTATGAGCCGCAGAAACAAATCCTACTTCATAGCCGCTCGGACCAAGATAAACTCCACGATCCAATAAGGCTCTGTGCAAGTGTTTGAAACCTGTCATATCCGGATTGATGTCTTCCGATTTGCGAATGCGTTTGGAATCGTCGAACGAAATCCAATAAATGGAACCGATAGTCACCAACTCAAAATGATACCCTTTGGCTTTCGCGTGCGCGTTGATTTTATCGGTAAACAAATGTGTTCTGCGTTCCTGATCTTCGTAAAAGCCCGGTTTTGAAAGTTCGGTCAATTGCGCTATTCCGGCAGCCATGGCTACAGGATTTCCGGAAAGTGTTCCCGCTTGATACACCGGTCCGTCAGGTGAAATTTGCGCCATGATTTCTTTCTTGGCACCGTAAGCTCCTACCGGCAAGCCACCACCGATGATTTTTCCATAAGAAACGATGTCTGGAATGACTCCGTAATGTTCGGTTGCTCCACCAAAAGCTACACGGAATCCTGAGATCACTTCGTCAAAGAACAACAATGCTCCGTTGGCGGTGCACACTTCTCGCAGGAAGGTCAAAAAGCCTTCTTCCTGCAACAACAAACCGTTATTCGCCGGAATTGGTTCAATAATCACACAGGCAATCTGGTCTTTGTATTCGGCAAAACATTGTTCTACCGCTTCTTTGTTATTAAGGGGTAAAACCAAGGTTTCATTCACAAATCCTTCCGGAATACCGGCGCTGGAAGAATTTCCAAACGTTACCAAGCCCGAACCGGCTTTCACCAATAAGGCGTCGCTGTGGCCGTGGTAACATCCTTCGAATTTTACAATTTTGTTACGTCCTGTGTACCCGCGCGCCAGGCGAATAGCCGACATCACAGCTTCGGTTCCTGAACTGGTAAAACGTAATTTATCAATAAAATTATTTCGGGTTAAAATCAATTCTGCCAACTCATTTTCCAAACGTGTTGGTGCCCCAAAACTAGATCCGTTTCCGAGCGCTTCTACTACTTTGGAATATACCGCCGGATGGTTGTGTCCGAGGATGAGTGGACCCCAGCTACCACAAAAATCAATGAATTCATTATCGTCTTCATCCCAGATATACGCACCGTTTCCTTTCTTGATAAACAGAGGTGTTCCATCTACCGATTTGAACGCGCGAACCGGTGAATTTACACCACCCGGAAAGTACTTTTTTGCTGTTTCGTATAACGCTTGGGAAACTGTTTGCTTCATGTGTGATTGTGTTATAATTCGTATCTTTGAAAAGTGGCTTTTTAACAGCCATCTCTATTATTAAACAAAATTAGCAGAAATAAGGTTTAAACATGGCCGAATTTGTGAATTCTCTTGCAGCCGCTCAGGCATTAGACGCTGCCGACCCGTTAAAGTCATACCGCGATCGATTTTATATTCCAACATTCCACGAAAAGGGAGTGCGTTATTTCACAGGAAATTCCCTTGGATTGCAACCCAAATCTGCACAAGCTTACGTGCAACAAGAAATGGATGATTGGGCGAAATGGGGTGTTGAAGGACATTTCCACGGAAAAAATCCCTGGTTTTCTTACCATGAATTTCTGACGGAAAAAGCGGCTCGCGTTGTGGGTGCTTTGCCCAAAGAAGTGGTTGTGACCCATTCATTAACCACCAACCTGCATTTGTTGATGGTGTCGTTTTACCAACCTTCGGGAACGCGCACCAAAATCTTGTGCGAAGCCAAAGCTTTTCCGAGCGATTTGTATGCTCTGGAATCGCAGGTTCGTTTTCATGGTTTAAATCCGGATGTTGATTTGGTGGGACTTGCTCCGCGCGAAGGTGAACACATATTACGCGAAGAAGATGTACTGGCGAAAATTGCCGAATTGGGCGATACGCTTGCATTGATCATGATTGGTGGTGTGAATTATTACACCGGACAATTGATGGATATGCCAGCCATTACCAAAGCTGGTCACGCCGTTGGAGCCATTGTTGGTTTCGATTTGGCGCATGCTGCCGGAAATATTCATTTGAAATTGCACGAATGGGACGTTGATTTTGCAGCGTGGTGTTCATATAAATACTTGAATTCTGGGCCAGGTGGTGTTTCCGGAATGTATGTTCATGAACGTTTTGCCAACAGACCCGACTTACCGCGTTTTGCCGGATGGTGGGGCTATGATAAAGCAACACGTTTTCTAATGGAACCGGGCTTTAAACCTATGGAAGGTGCCGAAGGTTGGCAGTTGAGTAATGCACCGGTTATTAGTATGGCGGCTCATTGGGCTTCATTGGAAATTTTCGATGAGGTAGGGATGGAACGCTTGAATGAAAAAACGGTTTTACTCACGGGTTACCTGGAATTTATCCTGGATGAATTAACGGCCAAATACCAAGATCAATGCCGTTTTGAAATCATTACTCCGCGTGAGAAAACAAGACGTGGTGCTCAGTTGTCTATTCTTGTACATGGTAAAGGAAAAGCCTTGTTTGATGCATTGAGCGCAAACGGAGTGGTGGCAGATTGGCGTGAACCGAATGTGATTCGCGTAGCTCCCGCGCCGTTGTATAACTCGTTTGAAGACGTGTATTACCTGGGTAAATTGCTGGAAGAAGCGATATTGGGATGAAATTCAAACAGCGCATTGTAGGATCTGAGCAACCTAGTTGTATAAATAATTGTTGTCCTACTCTTTGTGCCCTTGTGTCTTTGTGGTTAAAATGAAAAAGTTGTGGCGACAGAAAACGAAATAGCAGAAATAGTATTTAAAGCATGTATGCGTATACACAAGAAATTGGGTCCGGGATTATTGGAGTCTGCTTATGAAGCTTGCTTGAACTACGAGTTAGAGCAATATGATATTTTGGTTGAAAGACAGAAAAAATTACCACTCATTTATGATGATTTGGAACTGGAAGTTGGATATAGGATTGATTTTTTAATTGATAATAAAGTCGTTATTGAATTAAAAGCTGTTGAATCTCTAAACAATCTTCACACTGCACAAGTAATAACTTATCTCAAGTTGACAGATTGTAAATTAGGGTTACTCATCAACTTTAATACACCACTAATAAAGAATGGATTCAAAAGAGTAATTAACGGTATTCTTCAAGAGTAGCTTACCACGAGGACACAAAGACACAAGGAAAGAGTTACTATTTAGTATTGAAGTAATTAGAGAAATAAACATGAAAAACGTTGCAGTAGTTGGAGCAGGATTGGTAGGCAGTTTGCAGGCCATCCTTATGGCGCAAAAAGGATACAATGTATCGGTTTTTGAACGTCGGGAAGATTTGCGAAAAGCCAAATTGATCAGTGGAAAATCGATCAACCTTGCCTTGTCTGATCGTGGGTGGAAAGCCCTGGAACTTGCAGGAATTGCTGATGATATTCGCGCGATCTCTATTCCGATGCACAGTCGCTGTATGCACGCTTTGGACGGATCGTTGTCGTATCAGCCTTACGGAAAAGAAGGTCAGGCCATTTATTCCGTTTCGCGCGGTGGGTTGAATCAAAAACTCATGAATCTGGCGGATAACTATCCGAATATCGAGTACTTTTTCGACCGCAAATGCCAGGATTTGGAACTTGCTTCGAACACCTTGACGTTTAACAACACGAAAGAAAAATCGACTGAAAATTATGCGTTCGACCGCATTTTTGCTACCGATGGTGCTTTTTCGGCTGTACGTATACGCATGCAAAAATCGACTTTGTTTGATTATTCGCAGAAATACCTCGATCACGGCTACAAAGAATTGGTGATTCCAGCCAATGAAGACGGTTCGCACAAACTCGATAAAAACTGCCTGCACATTTGGCCGCGTGGTGAGTTTATGATGATTGCCCTTGCCAACCTCGACGGAAGTTTTACCTGCACGCTCTTTTTCCCGATGAAGGGAGAAACGTCGTTTGAAACGCTAAAAACCCGCCAGCAAGTGAGTGATTTCTTCGAGAAAACATTCTCGGATGCCGTATCGATGATGCCGACTTTATTAGACGATTATTTCGACAACCCTACTTCTTCATTGATCATGGTGCGTTGTACACCTTGGAATTACCAGGACAAAGTATTGTTGTTGGGTGATGCCGCTCATGCCATTGTGCCTTTCTACGGTCAGGGAATGAATTGCGGTT